>CAYNUJ010000131.1:0-8881 GCA_964400095.1 uncultured Melioribacteraceae bacterium | reverse complement strand
TGCCGCCGCCCCGAACTTCCGCCCGTTCTTTTGCTTTGTGCGTTCCCTGCCTCTGATTGGCAAGATAAGCTTTTATATCCAAGTAAATAACGTGGTCGTTAGGCTCTATTGCAATAATATCATCGCTCAGTTCTACCTGCTCGCCCGATTTACTTCCGTCTATTTTAAGTACATCTAATTTCATCATTCAATCCGACTACTTGTTTATTTCAACAATTGAATTTATTGCGCCTGGAACCGCGCCTTTAACGAATACTACATTCTTTTCAGGAATAACTTTAACAATTTTTAAATTTTTCGTTGTCACCTGATTGCCGCCTGTTCTTCCGGCCATTCTGGTTCCTTTAAGAACTCTCGAAGGAGAGGAACTCTGACCGATTGAACCGGGAGCTCTTAGTCTGTCTCCTTGTCCGTGAGTCGTTCCTCCAACGCCGCTGAAACCATGACGTTTCATAACGCCCTGAAAACCCTTGCCTTTGCTTATACCCGATACGGAAACATTATCTCCTTCGTCAAATAACTCGACTGTAATTGTGTCTCCGACGTTATAATCCGAAATATTATAATTTCTAAATTCTCTCAAAACTCTCGCCGAGGAAACTTTCTGCGCATTAAAATATCCCTTCAAAGGTTTATTCGTATGCTTCTCTTTTCTTTCGCCAAATCCAAGCTGTATAGCTTCGTATCCGTCTCTTTCGGCAGTTTTTATATTTACAACAGTACACGGTCCAAGTTCAATTACCGTAGTGGGAAAATTCCTTCCGTCTTCAGCGTAAATATTTGTCATTCCTAATTTTTTACCTAATAATCCAGGCATAACATTTAATCCTTATAACTTAATCTCAATATCCACACCCGCCGGAATATCTAATTTACTAAGAGAATCGACGGTTTTGTTATTAGAGTTATGAATATCAATGATTCTTTTATGCGATCTTATTTCGAATTGTTCGCGCGATTTTTTATCAACATGAGGCGAACGCAGAACCGTGAATACCGATCTGCGCGTTGGCAGAGGTATTGGGCCCGAAACAACAGCTCCGGTGCTCTTTACGGTCTTAATAATCTTTTCGGTTGACTTGTCAATCAAAATGTGATCGTAAGACTTCAGCTTAATTCTAATCTTTTGACCAGGCAACTTTTAACTCCTTTTTACTTTAGATAAAGATGGGAAGGCAAGCCTTCCCATCGTAAAACAATTATGTTTTATTCAATAATTTTAGTTACAACTCCGGCGCCTACGGTTCTGCCGCCTTCGCGGATAGCAAATCGCAATCCTTCTTCCATAGCTATTTCACTGATTAATTCAACGGATAATTTCACATTATCGCCCGGCATAACCATTTCAGTGCCTTCGGGTAATGTAGCAACGCCCGTCACATCAGTTGTTCTGAAATAAAACTGAGGTCTGTAACCGTTGAAGAAGGGAGTATGACGTCCGCCTTCATCTTTCGATAAAATGTACACTTCGCCTTCAAATTTTGTATGAGGAGTAATGGAACCGGGTTTAGCCAAAACCATTCCTCTATCTATTTCTTTTTTATCAATGCCTCTAAGCAATAAACCTGCATTATCGCCGGCTAAAGCGGAATCGAGTTCCTTGCGGAACATTTCAATACCTGTAACAACGGTTTTCTTATGCATTCCGAGACCGATTAATTCAACTTCTTCGTTCAATTTAATTTCGCCTCTTTCAACTCTTCCCGTGGCAACGGTACCTCTGCCGGTAATGGAGAAAACATCTTCAACAGGCATAATGAAAGGTCTGTCTATGTCTCTTTCAGGAAGATCGATATATTCGTCAACTGCGTTCATAAGTTCGGTAATGCAGTTCAATCTTTCGTCGTCCGCGCTTACGCTGTCGTCGGAAGAAGCTTCCAAAGCATGTAAAGCGGAACCTTTAATAATCGGAATGTCGTCTCCCGGAAATTCATATTCGGAAAGAAGTTCTCTTAATTCCATTTCTACTAATTCGAGAAGCTCTTCGTCGTCAACCATATCAACTTTATTCATAAAAACTACAATTTTCGGAACGCCAACCTGGCGAGCAAGAAGAATATGCTCTCTCGTCTGAGGCATTGGACCGTCAGTAGCGGCGACAACCAAAATAGCTCCGTCCATCTGAGCCGCGCCCGTAATCATGTTCTTGACATAATCGGCGTGACCTGGACAGTCAACATGCGCATAGTGCCTGTTAGCTGTTTCATATTCTACGTGAGCAGTAGCAATAGTAATACCACGTTCTCTTTCTTCGGGTGCATTATCGATACTGTCGAAGGTTCTCTTTTCCGATAAACCTTGTTTAGCTAAAGCCATTGTAATAGCAGCGGTAAGCGTAGTCTTACCATGATCCACGTGTCCAATAGTACCTATATTTACGTGCGGCTTACTCCTATCAAATTTTTCTTTTGCCATCGAATAACTCCTTGTTGTTTATTTACTTTTTGTTTAAGTACTATTTATTTTTAAGCTTCAATCGATCTGGGCTTTGGAGCCTTCTCTAAAATTTCATCAGTAACCGATTTAGGAGCAACTTGATAATTTTCAAATTGCATAGTATAAATTGCTCTTCCCTGCGTCATAGAACGGAGACGAGTAGCATAGCCGAACATCTCCGAAAGGGGAGCCTGCGCTCGGATAACCTGCGCGTCCTTCCGAGCTGAAAATCCTTCAATTTTCCCGCGTCTCGAATTCAAGTCTCCCATTACATCGCCGAGATATTCTTCCGGCGTAATTACTTCTACTTTCATTATTGGTTCCAATATAACGGGTTTGGCTTTCAACGCCCCTTGACGGAAAGCCATAGAACCGGCAACCTTAAATGAGATTTCATCCGAATCCACATCATGGTAGGAACCGTCGTATAATTTCACTTTAACATCCACAACCGGATAACCGGCAAGAACGCCGTTTTTCATCGCTCCTTCAACGCCCTTTGCGACCGCCGGAATATATTCTCTCGGAACTACGCCGCCGACAATAGCATTCTCAAATTCGTAACCCTTGCCAGGTTCGTTGGGAGTAATTTCCAGCCAAACGTGTCCGTATTTTCCTCGTCCGCCGGATTGTTTAACAAACTTGCCTTCGGAATTAACCTGCTGGCTGATAGTTTCTCTATAAGCTACCTGCGGTTTACCGATATTAGCTTCAACTTTAAATTCGCGTTTCATCCTGTCAACTAAAATCTCAAGATGAAGTTCGCCCATACCGCTGATAAGAGTTTGACCGGTTTCTTCGTTAACTTTAACGCGGAAAGTAGGATCTTCATCGCTTAGTTTTACAAGCGCGTCGGATAATTTATCCTGATCAGCTTTTGTTTTAGGTTCAATTGCAATCTGAATTACAGGTTCCGGGAATATCATTTTTTCAAGAACAATCGGATCGCTTTCGTCACAGAGAGTATCCCCGGTTCTTGTGGATTTTAATCCTACAACCGCGCAGATATCGCCCGCGCGAACTTCATGCATTTCTTCTCGTCTGTTTGCGTGCATTAAAAGAATACGCCCTACGCGTTCCTTTTTATCGCTCACCGAGTTATAAATATATGAACCGGCTTTAAGCACTCCGCTGTAAACGCGGCAAAAAGTTAATTTTCCCACATAAGGGTCGGTCATAATTTTAAATGCCAAAGCGGTAAATTTAGAACTTTCATCAATTTTACGTTCAACTACATCTTTTTTATGCGGATGATGACCTTCAATAACGCCGACATCTTTAGGCGAAGGGAGAAAATCTACAACCGAATCCAATAATTTCTGAACGCCTTTATTTTTAAAAGAGGAACCGCAAATTACCGGTATAATTTTTAACTGCCGAGTGGCTTTCTGAAGCACGGCGGAAACTTCTGCTTTTGTAATTTCTTCGCCGTCGAGATATTTTTCAAGCAACGTATCGTCAACATCCGAAACAGCTTCAAGCATCAGCGTCCGGTATTTTTCAGCAATAGGAACTAAATCCGTCGGTATATCAATATCTTCAAACGTAGCGCCGAGAGTTTCGTCATTATACATCCGCGCTTTCATTTCAATAAGGTCAATTACGCCCGCGAACAAATCGCCCGTACCTATCGGCAAAGTGATTGGAATTGCATTTGCTTTTAAGCGGTCTCTCATCATATCGAGCACATTATAAAAATCCGCGCCTACTCTATCCATTTTATTAACAAAAGCAATTCTCGGAACGCCGTACTTATCGGCTTGACGCCAGACAGTTTCCGATTGAGGTTCGACGCCGCCTACCGCGCAGAAAAGCGCAATAGCTCCGTCGAGAACGCGAAGCGATCTTTCAACTTCAACGGTAAAATCGACGTGTCCGGGCGTATCTATAATATTAATCTGATGATCTCTCCAGAAACAAGTAGTAGCGGCGCTTGTAATAGTAATGCCGCGTTCCTTTTCCTGCTCCATCCAATCCATAGTCGCGGCGCCGTCGTGAACTTCGCCTATACGGTGGACTTTTCCTGTGTAATATAAAACTCTTTCAGTAGTTGTAGTTTTACCGGCGTCAATGTGTGCCATTATGCCAATATTTCTAATTTTCGATATGTCAACTCTTTTATTCGACATCAAATATCCCTTCAGCTACATCGTTACCATTTAAAGTGAGCAAATGCTTTATTAGCCTCTGCCATTCTATGCGTGTCATCTTTTTTCTTAACTGCCGAACCTTCCCCTTTTGCTGCAGAAATTAATTCTCCGGCTAATTTTTCAGCCATAGTTTTTTCTTTTCTATCGCGGGAATAATTTTTTAACCATCTAAATGCTAAGGCAATTCTTCTATCGGGTCTAACTTCCATTGGCACCTGATATGTTGCGCCGCCGACTCTTCTGCTTCTAACCTCGATAAGAGGCTGAATGTTGCTGACAGCTTTTTTGAATGTTTCAAGCGCGTTGTCTTTAGTTCTCTTTTCAATCAATTCAAAACTTTTATAAACAACATCGCGCGCGACGGTTTTCTTACCGTCCCACATAATATAATTTATAAATTTAGCCACCAAAACATCGTTGAACTTCGGATCGGGTTTAATAAAACGTTTTTCAGCTCTTCTCTTTCTCATAACTCTTACTTAGCCTTTGGTTTTTTAGCGCCGTATTTAGATCTTCCTTGTCTTCTATCTTCAACTCCGCTTGTATCTAATGTACCGCGGATTATGTGATAGCGGACGCCGGGAAGGTCTTTCACTCTACCGCCTCTAATCATAACGATTGAGTGTTCCTGCAAATTATGTCCTTCTCCCGGAATATAAGCGGTTACTTCAATTCCGTTAGTAAGACGAACTCTCGCCACTTTTCTAAGCGCCGAGTTCGGTTTTTTCGGTGTTGTTGTATATACTCTCGTACAAACACCGCGCTTTTGAGGGCATGAATCCAATGCTCTCGACTTGCTTTTGGAAACGATTTGTTTCCTTCCTTTTCTAACCAACTGGTTTATTGTTGGCACGTAAATCCTCCCGAAAATTTTACGTTTTCAATCAAAATTCAGACTCTCAATATAGAGAGTTTTTTTTGAAATGTCAAGAAACCTTGACCTATATTTATACACTTATTCTTTAATTTTCTCTTCTTTTTCGGCGCTTTCTTCGTCGGATTTCTCTTCCGGCTCGGCGGTTTTAACTTCCTCGGCTTCGAGAATAATATCCTTGTATTTTTTCAATCCCGTTCCGGCTGGTATTAGATTACCCATAACAACATTTTCTTTCAAACCGGTCAGAAAATCTTCTCTGGCTTCTATTGATGAATTAGTTAGTACTTTTGTTGTTTCCTGGAACGAAGCCGCGGAAATGAAACTCTCAGTTGAAAGAGCGGACTGCGTAATTCCGAGAAGAACATTATCAAATGTCGCAGGCTCGGCGTCTCTTACCTGAAGCGGTTCCCTTTCTTTTCGTTTCAAATCGTTCTGAATTTCACGATATTTAAATCTCGTGATCATTTCCCCGACTTTCAATTTAGATCCGCCGGGGTCTTCAACAACAAGCATGTTTCGCATTTTCTCGTTTTCGTCTAACAGCCTTACTCTGTTAACCAAGTCTTCTTCTATAAATAATGTGTCGCCTGAAGATATCACTCTTAATTTTCTCAGCATTTGGCGTACAATTACTTCGATGTGTTTATCATTAATTTTCACACCCTGAAGCCGGTAAACATCCTGAATTTCATTAACAAGATATTCCTGCACGGCATTTGTACCTTTTATTTTAAGGATATCATGAGGATCAATCGGTCCGTCGGTAATTTTTTCGCCGGCGGGTATTTCGTCGCCTTCCTGAACCAAAACATGCTTTCCGTAAGGTACATTGTAAACTTTCTGAATAGTTCCGTCGAAAGATTCAACAATAATTTCGCGGGAACCTTTTTTCCTGGCGCCGAATTTTACAATACCTTCAATTTCGGCGACCACGGCAGCTTCGTGCGGGCTTCGGGCTTCAAAAAGTTCCGTTACTCTCGGTAAACCGCCTGTAATATCTCTCGTTTTTGACGCAGAACGAGATATTTTCGCCAATATTGTGCCGGGCGGAATCATTTCGCCTTCTTCAGCAGAAATATACGCGCCGATTGGCAAGTTGAATAATTTTGTCGTTCCGTCTTCTGCTTCAACAACAATACTCGGAGTAAGATTTTTATCCTTCGATTCGATAACAACTTTCTGAACGTGTCCGGTTTGTTCGTCGGAAACGGGCTTAATCGTTTTATTGTCCTCAAAATCGAGATATTTTATTTTACCGCCGATATCAGTTAAAATAACCGCATTATAAGGATCGTGATTGTAAAGCGGAGTTCCTTTTTTAATTTTCTTTCCGTCTTCCGCAATTAATTCGGCGCCGTAGGGAATTTCATATTTTTTAACTTGCCTTCCGTCCCCATCGAATATGCCTATAGAGCCTCGTCTTCCGGTAACAACTTTAACGCTTCCCAGATAATCGCTTTTCTCGACAAAATTTATTTTATCGTAACGAACAATTCCTTCAACATTAGCCTCAACTTGGGATTGACTTGCAATACGCGAAGAAGTTCCGCCAAGGTGGAAAGTACGCAAAGTAAGCTGAGTGCCCGGCTCGCCGATAGACTGAGCCGCCACAATACCCACAGCTTCTCCCACCTCCACAATTTTGCCGGTAGTAAGGTTGCGTCCGTAACATTTAGCGCAAACGCCCCGCTTAGATTCGCATGTTAATACTGTGCGGATGTAAACTTCATCGAGAAGCGCATCGTCAATTCTTTCGGCTTTATCTTCTTCAATCAATTCCCCGGCTTCGACGAGCAATTCATCATTTTTCGGATCATAAATGTCCTCTTGAGCAACACGACCAGTAATTCTTTCGGCAAGAGGTTCTCTTTCCTGCTCAACATCTTTAAGCGCGGAAATATAAATACCTCTAATGGTTCCGCAGTCTCTCGATGTGATAATCACATCTTGAGCAACGTCGGTCAATCTTCTTGTAAGGTAACCGGCATCCGCCGTTTTAAGAGCGGTATCGGCAAGTCCTTTACGCGCGCCGTGAGTAGAAATGAAATATTCCAGCACGGAAAGACCTTCTTTAAAGTTTGCCACAATCGGGTTTTCAATAATTTCGCCGGATTGACCGCTTAAACTTTTCTGCGGTTTCTGCATCAAACCTCTCATGCCGGCTAATTGGCGTACCTGCTCTTTAGAACCTCTGGCGCCCGAATCAACCATCATATGAAGAGAATTGAAACCTTGCTTGTCGCTTCTTAATTTATTCATCAACGAAACGGATACATTTGTTGTTGTGAATGTCCAAATATCAATAATTTTATTGTATCGTTCGGAATCCGTAATGAGACCCATTTCGTGTTCCTGCATAATTTCGTTTACTTTGTTGTTGGAATCTTCGATCATTTTCTTTTTCTGCTCCGGAATTACCATATCGGAGAAGGAAATCGAAATTCCCGCCGCGGTTGCGTATCTGTAACCTAAGTCTTTCAAATCATCCAAAAATCTCGCTGTTACCTGATTGCCGAGATTAATGAACATTTTGTAAATAAATCCGCTGAATACTTTTTTAACTAGCAGTTCGTTAAAGAATCCCATTTCATCGGGAACAATATTGTTGAAAATTACTCTTCCAACGGTGGTTTCGATGAATTCGCCCTTAATTTTTAACTTAAGTCTGGCGTGTAAATCGATAACTCCCTGATCGTAAGCAATCCGCACTTCTTCGGCGTCGTTGAAAATAAGTCCTTCGCCTTTAGCGCCGGGAAGCACTTTAGTGAGGTAATAACATCCGAGTACAATATCCTGGGTTGGAACAACAATCGGGTTTCCGTTCTGCGGAGAAAGTATGTTGTGCGACGAAAGCATAAGCAGCATTGCTTCCAACTGAGCTTCGTAGGAAAGCGGAACGTGAACAGCCATCTGATCGCCGTCAAAATCCGCGTTGAACGCGGTACAGACCATCGGGTGAAGCTGTATTGCCTTACCATCAATTAATAACGGCTGAAAAGCTTGAATTCCCAATCTGTGAAGCGTTGGCGCGCGGTTGAGCAAAACAGGATGACCTTCAATAATTCTCTCTAATATGTCCCAAATTACCGGTTCTTTTCTGTCAACAGCTTTTCTGGCGCTTTTTACAGTCTTGTAAAATCCTCTATCTATTAACTTCCGGATTACGAAAGGTTTGAATAATTCAACCGCCATATCCTTAGGCAAACCGCATTGATGAAGTTTCATTTCCGGTCCGACTACAATAACCGAACGACCGGAATAATCGACGCGTTTACCGAGAAGATTCTGACGAAAACGTCCTTGTTTTCCCTTAAGCATATCGCTCAAAGATTTAAGAGGACGGTTGCCGTCGCTGCGAACCGCGCTTGCTCTGCGCGAATTATCGAACAACGCGTCAACAGCTTCCTGAAGCATTCTT
>CAYNUJ010000130.1:2651-8890 GCA_964400095.1 uncultured Melioribacteraceae bacterium | reverse complement strand
AAGGTAAATTTGCCGGCGTCTATTCTGTTTCGATTAACATATCCTATAGAATAACTATTGAATTTATGATTGAAGAAGATAAAATTATTCCCATTAATATTGGAAGTCACGAGGAGGTATATTAATATTTATAGAGATAGATTATCAACAACTATATTTAACGTTAAGTTCTAATCCAAATCGCCGACTGCAGACACTTGCCGATATTCGACATCCTCGAATTCATTAAAATGAGCGTAGCCGCATTTAATTTTTTGTTTTTCGCTTGTTCTTAATTCCTGACCCGCTGATTTTGTCTCAGCGACAAAATAAACGGTTTTTTCGTTCTTTTTGATCAAAGCCCAATCGGGATTATAATTTCCGATCGGCGTCTTAATCTTAAACCAAAATGGAAGTTTGAAATAAAACTCAATATCGTTTCTGCTTTCACATTCTTCGGCAAAATCGAATTCAACTTTCGAATCAAGAGGAACAAGATTGCTGTAAATGGTTTTATCTTGTTTTGATATTTCAAAAGTTAAATCATTTCTGTGAATTTCATAATCTTCAAACAAAAGCATTTTATATTTTTTGGAACCGATTTTCTCATACTTAATTCCGTCAATCATTAATTCGGAAAGAACGTCTTTTATCGAGGCAATTGCGTAATCGAGGAAAAGCTGCGGATTAATAAGCGCATCCCCCAACCTGCCTGATTTTTTGAGTATTTCCATAATTGTTGAACGGGTAAGTTCGGTTCTTTCCTGTATGTAAAAAAGCACATCCGGTATTCTGAAATTTCCTGCGAGAGCGGAAGAATAAGACGCTTTTATATCGGCTACAATTCCCGAATCGTCAAATTCAAGCGAGGTTTTGGTTGTTTTTATAATTGCTTTTTTAATTGCGGGCATTTGCTTTACCGCTTTGGAGGCTTTTCTTATCAACTCATCCGTATCATAGTTTACTTTGTAAACGGTTTTATATTTTATTCTGTCCCAAATGCTTTTAAACTTTTTATCCAATACAAGATTTTTGCGGTATTTAACGGCGGTTCTTTTTTGTTTGTTCTTTATTCTACCTTTAAAAGTTACACCGCACTCTTCTTCAATTTCCGATTGTAATTGTTTGGCAAAATCTTCATAAGATTCATTGGCAATAACCGTCAGGCGATTAATGTACGTGTCTTGTATCCGGTTACCGTTTTGGTCAACGGAAAGCCGTAAACCGCGACCTATTTCCTGTCTCTTTTTCAATTCCGATTTTGTTTCGTTCAAAGTGCATATTTGAAAAACGTTCGGATTGTCCCAGCCTTCGCGTAAAGCCGAATGGCTGAAAATAAAACGGAGAGGTTCGCTGTTATCAAGCAGTTTCTCTTTGTTTTTCATAATCAGCTTGAACGTATCGTTATCGGCTTGACTGTTTCCTTTTGTGTCTTTCCATTTCCCTTTTTTATCCTGCGAAAAATAACCGTTGTGAACTTCTTCCGCTTTAAAAGGAATAATTCCTTTGAATGCATTTTTTTGCGATACTTCGTTAAATATTTCTTCGAACCAAACGGCAAATTTGCCCTTTACCGCAGCTCCGTCCTCGCCATAGCTTCTGTAATTAGCGACTCTATCAATAAAGAAAAGAGAAAGAACTTTTATGCCCTTATCTTTGTATTTTCTCTCCTTCAAAAAATGCTCTTCAATTGTTTTTCTTATTTGAACTTTCATTATTTCATCGGTCAATCCGCCGAAAGTATCGCCTGCAAAAACCGTTTCTCCGTTTGAAAGCTCAATTAAACTTTCGGAAACATCAATTCCGTTTATAATATACCCGTTTTTATAAATTTCTCTCTTGTTTGACAAATCATACAAATCGTCTCCCACTTTAACCGTTACCGTTTTTCGTTTCACGCCGTCGCCGGAGTTTACGTCAATTTTAATTTTGGCTGAGGTTCGTGTTTTTGTTGCGGTTACTTTTTCCAAATGGAAAAAAGCCTCGTTAAAATTATTTTCCGTTACAATGGAATCGACTTCAATCTGCTTTACCAATCCTAAATCGTACGCTTTTACCGGATCGAGGCTGTAAATAAGATTATATTTTTTTATGTGTGTAGCCGAGTATCTTAGAGTGCAGAGAGGATTTAAATTTTCAATTGCTTTTTTTCTTATTTCCGTTTCCATGTTCTGCGGTTCGTCAACAATTACAATAGGGAAAGTCGATTGAATAAATTCCACCGGTTTTTTCCCCGTCAATTTATCGTTAGGCTTATTGATTATATTTTCATCTTTGGCAAACGAATCAATATTTATAACAAGTATTTGAATGTTATTTCCGAGAGCGAAATTTCTTAAATTGGAAACGCGTTTGGAATCGTAAACATCATAATTGACCGGAATTTTATCGTAGAGATTTTGAAAATGCTCAAAAGTTATTTCAAGATTTTTCAGAGCGCCTTCGCGAATAGCTATTGACGGAACGACAATTACAAATTTTTTGAACCCGTATTTTCGATTCAGTTCATAAATAGTTCGGAGGTAAACATAAGTCTTTCCCGTTCCGGTTTCCATTTCGACGGAGAAATGCATACCGTCCAATTTATCTGAAATGTCCAGTTCGTTCTTTTTTTGCACCGATTTAAGATTTTCAAAAATCTGTTCCGGGCTGATAGTAAGTTGATTGCCCACGCCGCCTTCCGCGGAAAGAAATCCTATATTTTCTATGCCGAAGCTGAATTCACCCTGATTCAACTTCTGTCCTTCAAATATATCAACGATAGAATTTATTGCATCGCGCTGAAATTGCTGATTCGGATCGAAATGTAGTTTCATATATTTTGTCGTTTATCTAAGTATTTCCAATATATATTAGCGTCCCATCTGTGAGACGCTAAATAATTTGTGTCCCACAAACAAGACACAAAAAGTTCTTTTATTACATCGTGCTGAAATTTTTGGTTTGGGTCAAAGCGAAGTTTCAATTGCCAATCTCCGGTCTGGGAATTTTAACAATAAATTGCTCTCCTTCAACATCGTTAATCAGTTCTATACTTGGCTCTTCCTTAAGAGCCCTTTTAATCCCTGAACCAAATCCTCTATAGGGCATAGTATTTACGCAATATGATGCCAAGAGATTATTTCTTACAACTGCATTTCCTGATTTTATGTTTTCAACTGTAAGGTTATTTGGTAATGTTCCCGGGCTGATTACCTCTATTCGGTTATCAAATATTATCAGTCTTATCGGCGCATTTTTTAAATAATCGCGATGCACAAGAGCATTTTGAAGCAGCTCTTCTAAGGCTATTTTTGATATTTCAAGTTTTCCCTGCGTATTGAAATCCTGACCGTGTTGGATACTTTTTAAATTGCTAGTAAGAAACGAAATAGCTTTTTCATATAATTCAGGGATAGTGCCTGTAATATCTTTACTATCCCGATATTCCGTACCTTCAATATTGTTACCAAAAAAAGAAACTGCTTTAATACAAAATGTCGGTTTATATTTCTGCGGATTAATACCGAAATAAAGAAGACCTCCAAGAGTTATTCTATTATTTCTTTTAACGCGAATATTCTCCATTATTTGTTCGATACTAAGGTCACTCTCTTCAAATGTTTTATCTAGCGCTTTTAAGGCATATTCTTTCAATTTATCAATATTTATATCTTTTATAGAAGTATTAGGTATTTCCATTTCGTCGGCGAATAAATTACCGCCACTTTGGAAAAGACGGAGTAATTCATTGTTGTCGGTAACTTTTCTCTTATCTGCGCCTTGTTTTATCCAAACCCTTAAATATCTGTCTTTATATGGCTTACTCACGCCCTCTTTAACATGAATAATAAGAACGTTCTTTTTCTCACCAGATTTTTCGATTGTGACAACTTCGGTTCCAATATAAATGAGAGGAATAACGTTGTTTGTGGCAACATTGGCTGCAAGCTGCCCTGTTTCTTGTAAGTCGTTATAATCCAAGCCAACAATTTCACCTGTTTTATCTTTAACGCCAATTAATATGAGACCACCAAACGAATTGCTCATAGCAATAAGTTCAGCAGCCAAGGAGTCAGGCGAGCTTATAGATTCTTTAAATTGTACTTTGCTTGTTTCCCCTGCGCTGATAATATCAAGAAGTTCAAGTGCGTTCATTATTTATTACTCCATAATTCATATATGTTTTTACGACGGTTAAATGCTTCTTTTCCGCCTTCCATAATAGTAACTATTTGTTTCTGCATTTCAGGATTATCGATGGTTCCGGAAAAAATGTGCATTTTCGACTCTGAATAACTGCATGAAATAATCTTTTCACTGTCGCCCAATACGGGAATGTTTGCGTTGTGGGTCGCAAAAATAAACTGCATACTACCTTTTAATAATTTTATTTGTTTTATTACATCTTCATAAATTGTTTGATTGTCCAAATCATCTTCAGGCTGGTCGATAATTAATACATCTGTTTCTTTCTGGGCTAAAAGGAATAAAATTAATGCGGTTGCTCTCTGCCCAAGAGAATGGTCTCCCAGCGGTTTATCGTTATATTTAATTGTAAATTTGTCTTCTATACGAAATGTCAGCAACTCCAAAATGTTTTCAGCAAACCGTTTTTTGAATTCATTTATAAGATTGTCACTAATATTCAGCTTTGCATTTATAGACTCAAGGTCACGATAAATCTCAATGAAATCTTTATATTGGGATTTTATACTATCATAGGTCGCTCCTCTAATACCGGAACCCGAAAATATTTGTCGTAATTTATTTTCAAAAATATCTTTTCTACCTTTATATTCTACAGCAATAGACAGACTGCTTTCATATTCATTAATGCGGGATACTTCCTTTTCAAGGATTTTATATTCTTCATGCCACAATTTGTTTAATTCTGCTATTTTATCGTTCAGAGTTTTGTTAAGTTCATTTTTCTTTTTCTCTGATTTATCAATTTCAATCAGCTTTAATTTTGAAGTTTCTATTTTTCTGTTTAATTTAAGAAAATCGTCCGGACTCAAATTAGGAACATTAATTTCCCGCTTGATTCTTGCGAAATCTTCCTTAAGATTATCCTTTTTCTCCCGAAGGTTTTTATATAATTTTTTAAATTCGGTTATATTGTCGTCAGTACAGTTTTGGATTGTATCCAATTTATCAAACTCATCGGCAATTTTTCCGAACACCTTATTAGCCTGCTCAAAAATGCCTTTGTTGACATCGGATTCAAATATGGTTTTTTTGAAAAAATGCTGATAATTACTTATTAGACCATTCAAAGAATTCTGGTAGTTTGACAGTTCTCCTATAATTTCATCGAATTTTGAGATATCCGACTCAAATTTACTTTGTTGTCTAAGTTTTTCTTCAATCCCTTTTTCTTTAAATTCTTTAAGCTTATACTCAGCGTCTTTTATGGTTGCATCAATTTCCTTTTTTATTTCATCAAGATTTTCAAGTTTTTTCAGTTGAGTTATAGCCTCTTCGATTTCAGATATTTTTTGATTCTGCTTCTGTTTGATACTATCCAACCTGTTGCCGATTAATTTTTTAACCAGATCAGCTTCGAAATCAATATGCTTACTGGAAAGGTCTTTTTGACCAAAGTAAACCGGCGTTTGAAAAACAGTGTCTATTGAAGGGACGTCTATCCTCGAATTGTTTTCATATATATCTTCTTTTTGACCGTATATTTTTTCAATTCTATATTCTTTTTTCAAGTTGTTAACGATATCAACGATAACTTTTCCGCCGCTTCTAAGAACGTGTTCAATAAGACCGTTTTTATAATCTTTATCGCTTGACTGATGGCTTAAAGAAATGCTAAGCGTATACCTTAATATTTCTATAATAGATGATTTTCCGCTTCCTCGTATGCCGATAAAATTATTAAGTTCCGGTGAAAAGCTTATTGTTGTGTTATCTAACAGACCGCCTTCAAAAGAAATTGATTTTATATACGCATTATTAATTTCCGATTTTTCAGATTTTATTCTATTCTCTTTATCTATTAAGGCGTATTTTACCGCTTCAAAATTAAAATCGCCTATTTTTATATAAGTTTCTTTCTCTATTTCGACTCCGGATTTATCCTTCTGTTTTCCGCATAAGCCAATTTCGGAAATGCTTTTACAGTCTGATCCTTCAATAAATGCAGGCGCTTTTTTTCCTAAAAGTCTCGTAAGTTTTTTTTGATTATCAAAACTTCTGGATTTTTGCAGTCCAATTACTCTTTTACTAAAATCTTTGTTTTTAATAAATCCTTCTAAATTACGCCCTTC
>CAYNUJ010000130.1:0-2551 GCA_964400095.1 uncultured Melioribacteraceae bacterium | reverse complement strand
CTTGAACCATCTTTACATGAAAACTCAATACCTGGAAGTAAGTATAGTTCTTGCTTAAAGGCTTTCTTCCTTAAAGCTTTATATTCATTTAAATCAAATTTATTGTGATTACATATTATACCAATGCCAATATTTTTACTTGCCAATTCAGAGACATACGCATTAACAAATTGATTCTCCTCACCCTCATACTTAAACTCTTTATCAGCCTTTGTATGTAAATGAAAATCTGTTTTTAACCAGACAGAACCGTGTTTAAAATTATTCTTGTTGTCAATCATATTTATACCGCCTTAAACTCAATCCCCGCATCTTTCATCTGCAATGCGGTGTTGGTTTTTAATTGGTCGTTGTTTATAAAAAGTCTATCAAGCGTAATTACTTTTTTCGGATTTTGTTTTATTGCCAATTTAATAATTTTCTCATTTACTTTATTTAAAAGTAAAGCAATTTCACTTTCATTTACAAGATACACGCCGTCTTTCTCTTTTATATTTGCGGTAAGAGGAATACCCGATTTCAAAAGCAGTTCGTAAAGCACATCCTCCGTTTTTGCGTTTTCGTCCAACGGTTCGAGATGCCGCTCCAATTGCTCGACAAGCTCTTCCTCCGTTTCTATTTTTGTCCGCCAAATCTTGAAGTTGGATTCTTTCAATTTAAAAACCTTAAATCCCAAATCTAAATTTTTGTTTTCATTTACGAAAAGATTTTTACCTCTCTCATTTTCAATTTTCAATTCTTCATTCTCAATTGTTTTTATTACCCGTCGTATTCTCTCTTTGCCTATTTCCGCAATTGTTTTATATCCGGCTTTGTATGCTTCGCTTTTTTCGTCCGTTTTTTCGGGAAGTTGTACAAGTATAAATTTACGGTTGCCTGCTTGTGCTGAGCCTGTCGAAGCATCTTTTTTGTTTAAGTCGAGAACGGCATGGGCTGTTGTAGCGGAACCAGAAAAGAAATCAAGAACAATGTCATTTTCACTAGTTGATAAAGCAAGACATTGTTTTATAAGATTAGTAGGTTTAGGAAAATCAAATTCATTATTAAATTTTAGTTGTTTTAATTCAATAGTTCCTGTTTCTGTTAGGAATCTATTATCAATCCATATTGACTTGGGTTTATAAGTAGTTTTTCTATATTTTTCATAAATTCCAAACTTGCCATCATGTTTCTTCTTTGCAATAAGATTACAATCTAAAGTCTTTTCTCTTGCATTTTCTTTAAATTTTAATTTACCCCAACGCCAACAACTTTCTTTTCCCTCAGAATTATATGGATATATTTTTATATTATATTCATTACTTTGACTTAAACTTACTGGAGAGAATCCATCTTTGTCAATTATATTTGGAGCTACATAGATAGGATAAAATAGGTTTGGTCTGTTATGCTTACCAAATTTTGGATTTCTATTACGCAATTCTCTAATGTTAAAATTGCCAAGATTATCTTTTAAATTTAGATCATTAGTTTTATCATCTTTTTCAATCTCATAAAGTTCAGTTTCATCCTTTTTTGTATATATAAGAATATATTCATGAGTTTTAGCTATTTGTTTATATGTTTGCCCACGACTATTTGTCCTTACAATAACTTTTGAAAAAAAGTTCTCTTCTCCAAAAACCTCATTCATCAAAAGTCGTAAATTGTGAACTTCATTATCGTCGATTGAAACAAAAATAACGCCGTCGTCGCGCAGTAAATTCCGCGCGAGAAAAAGGCGGGGATACATCATCGAGAGCCAGTTGCTGTGGTAATGCCCGCTGTCTTTACTGTTTTTTCTGAACAGACCTTCGCGTGTTAAATAACCGGTTTCGTCTTTGTCGCCAATTCTGCTTAAATAATCTCTCTTGGTTTCGGAGAATTTATCGGGATAAATAAAATTGTCGTTGCCGGTATTGTAAGGCGGGTCGATGTAAATCATTTTTATTTTACCGAAGTATGCTTTCTGCAATACTTTTAACACTTCAAGATTTTCGCCTTCGATAAAAATATTTTCGGTTGTATCAAAATTAACGGATTCCTCTTTTACGGGAACAAGCGTTGCGGTTGTCTGTGATTGCAGCGCGCGGAAAGCCTCGGATTTACCCGCCCAGTTTAAAACGTATCGCTCGTTTTTAAATTCAATATCTTTGCCCAAAGCCGCTTTAAGTTTTTCCCAATCAATTTTATTTTCGGTAAAAGCTTCGGGAATAATTTCTTTTAGTCTGTTTAATTTTTCTTCGGTTATATTTAATGATTTTCCGTCCATCAGGCGTTTGTCTCTTATATTTGTTACCCGCTTCAACAATAATTTTTTTTAATAAACCTTTGAATAACCGATCCCGGCGAAGTCTGGAGAAGAATCTCAATGTTACTCAAAATCGAGATATTTCGTCCCGCAAAGCGGGACTCAATATGACAAAAGGAAGTTTCGCAAAGGCTTCTTTAATAAACTGCGTAAATCTTTTCAGCTAAAATACGAAATTCTTTTAAACACATCACGTTTATTCTAAATCACTTAATCAATTTCTTCATTTTTTCAATTTCGTCTCTCAGCATCGCGGCGCGT
>CAYNUJ010000129.1:0-8999 GCA_964400095.1 uncultured Melioribacteraceae bacterium | reverse complement strand
ATTCTTGCTTCTTACTTTTCGTTAAAACCTCATTTTCTCACGCAAAGCCGCTGAGCGCGCAAAAGGAATAATTCTTAGATATGAAAAATCATGCTCTTCTTTTTTGTTTTTCATTCGCGCATCCGCGGCTATTTTTTTCACCGCTAAGACGCTGAGTCGCTAAGGATACTTGGGATATAAGGAAATAATCTATTCGGTTTCGGAGTTGGACTTGGTCTTTCACATCCAATGAGTGAGAAATTAGATTTAATAATCGCGTTTAGACTTAATACTTATTTAAATTCTAATTATTCGGGTTTGTTTAGCAGTAGAGGAACATATACAATTTTTCATGCGGGATTTAATTTTCATATTTAAATGCAAGCAAGTATATCAATCAATTATATTGTGTATTTAATGAAAGAAATATTATTTTAGGAACGAAATTTTATTTTTCTTTATTTCAACAGTCATATCTAAATAAGTAGAAACATGAAAAATAATTCGCAATTTTGGTTTTTTATTTCGGCAATTTTATTGGGAATGTTTTCTTGTAAGGATTCTTCAATTCCAGTCGCCCCAATAAACAGCAATTTCACTTACCCTCTGTCAGTCGGAAACGCTTGGTCTTATAACGCCTCCGCTGTATATTCCAACATAAGTCCCGATTCCATCAAATACATGCTGAATGATTATTCAATGGATTTAGAAGTATCCGTAACGAAAAAGACGTTCATTGATACTAACGAAGTTTATGAAATAAAGGAAGTAAGTAAAGTAATTCCGAACGCGTTTGCCTATTACTCAAACAAAAAGGAAGGGTTTCTAAAATATGCGTACAGCAATTCCCCCGCTAAAATTTTACCCAAAACCGGCGTAAACAAAAAGTTCTTATTCAATGGAATATATTTTAACAATATTTCGGAATTCCTCAAAAATCTTGAAAAAATCAACTCCGCTGCTAAAACATTTAACGACAGCATTCTTTACCTTGATCCGCCGAGAGTAATTTATTCCTACCCGTTGGAAGTAGGCAAAGAATGGAACTTTAGTACACCTTATTTAAAAATGACAAAACAAATTGTTGGGAAAGAAACAATAAACACGAGCTTTGGGAATTATTCATGTTTTAAAATTCGTTGGAAGTACGATTTAAACTCCGACGGTATCGTTGACGATAATCTCATTTATTATGAATATTTAAGTTCTAAGGGAATATTAAAAAGAACATTAATATTAAAAAACTTTACCGTTTCTACTTTCACAAACCCAAGCGGTATCGGTTCGGCAGACGTAAAATATGAGGAAAACTTGACCGGCATTAATTTTTAACGAATAATGCAGCACAAAAATTAATTTTAAGTTTTGTCATTATTCCAAAACATCTAAACAAATAACAACGATTTACCTAGTAACACTATAAGAACTTTGAGCCATCACAAAATAGATAAACGCAGATTTCTAATAGAAACCTTTGAATAACTGATCCCGACGACTTTTGATGGGAGAAGCAATCTGATGATTTAGATCTTAATTTAAAAGATTGCTTCGCTCCGCTCGCAATGACGGACATCAATTATTACTTTTCTAAGCGGGCTCATGAATCAAAGAAACTACTTCGTAATTTTCAATCAATTCCCTTCCGTTGAGGAAATCGAGTTCTATTAGAAAGGAAATCTGCTCCACTTTACCGCCGAGTTTTTCCACTAAATTACAGGCTGCCTTCATTGTTCCTCCCGTGGCAAGCAAGTCGTCGTGCAGAAGCACCTTCTCACCTTTTTCGATCGCGTCTTTGTGAATTTCAATAGAATCCGTTCCGTATTCGAGCGAATATGACTCGCTGATTGTATCCGACGGCAGCTTTCCCGGTTTACGTATAGGCACAAAGCCTGCTCCCAGTTTCTCCGCCAATGCTCCGCCGAAAATAAATCCGCGCGATTCAATTCCAATTACTTTCGTAATCCCTCTATCGCGGCTTAATTCGTACAATTGAGCGAGAGTTTCCGAATAACCGTCCGGATCTTTCAAAAGCGTTGTAATATCTTTGAAAATTATTCCTTCTTTAGGAAAATCCGGTACGTCGCGTATTAAATTCTTGATATTCATATTAAATGCTCCGCTGATTTATAAAAAATAATTGATTATTTCTACTTAAATAACTTCTCAACGTAAATAATTAACTGCCAATATGTGAGGAAAAATCCGAATAGTCCGCCCATAAGAACCTGCATTGGTGTATGAACTTTAAGAATGAGTCTCGCCGTCCCGATAGCGGCGAGCAGAATAATGAAATATAATCCCGCCGCGCCGTATAAATAAAATAAAAGCGCGAGAAACGTAGCCGCGCCTATAGCGTGAGCGGATATTTTCCAGAATTTATTAACGGCAATTAATAACAAGGAATTTACGGCGTAAGCCAGCCATAACGAATAGGAAATGGGATTTGCTCCGACGAGATAAAGAGAAATAAAACCTGAAAGACAAAACAGAATGCCGATAAGATAAGGAAATGTTCTTTCCTCTTTAACGGTGGCGTCGTTATTTACAACTTTCCCTTTCTTCCGAAGATAAAGGAAAAAGATAATGGGAAATATAAATCCGAATGTTGCTCCCGAAGCTATTACGCTTATTTTCTGCGCTGCTCCCGTTTGAAAAGCGGAACCAAGTAAAATAAACGCCGCCAGCGAAAACATGGGCGGAACGAACAGATCGGAGATTATTCTTGCGATATTTTTCGATATCGTCAATTTAGACTGTTTCTTTGAATGAATAATAATTTTCGAGTTCTTCGAGATATTTCAGTAAAATCTCCTCAATAGGAGCAAATTCGATATATTTCATTAGTTCCTGCCTAACTCTTGAAGCGTTATGAAGCCCCTTGAGATAGCCGGAATAATATTTTCTGAAAGGAATAACCGCGCCTCTTTCCTCCCGGTAATTGCATTCGATGCGTAAATGTTCAATCGCGGTTTTTATTCTCAATCTCGGAGTAACTTCGGTTAAAATTTTACCGTGTTCGAGCAATTCGCTTATTTCAGTAAATATCCAGGGATGCTGAATCGCTCCCCTCGCAATCATTATACCGTCGCACGGAGTTTCTTTAAAAGCCCGCAAACCGTCCTCGGCGGTCATAATTCCGCCGTTTAAGATAACGGGCATACTCACGGCGTCTTTTACTTTCTCAATCCATTCCCAATGCGCGTCGCCGTTATGCCCTTCCACTCTCGTTCTGCAGTGAAGAGTAAGCGCGCTGACCCCCGCATCCTGCAATCTTTTCGCCACTTCGACAATATTGATAGATTCCGCGTCCCATCCCAAACGGGTTTTCACAGTTACAGGTTTTCCGCTTATTTTAACAATCTCTCCCGCCATTTTCTGCATATATTCCGGGTCTTTCAGTAATCCGGCTCCGGCTCCTCTATGAGCGACTTTCTTGACCCAGCATCCGGCATTAATATCAATAATATCCGGGTTTAATTCGTCCGCCATTTTTGCCGCGCCTATCATCGGTTCCAGGTTTCCGCCGTAAATTTGAATTCCGAGAGGTCTTTCCTCCTCTTCAAAATACATTTTGTTGAAAGTCTTTTTGTTTTTTCTTACCAATCCGTCGGAATTGACAAACTCGGTGTAAACCACTTCGGCTCCCAATCCCCTGCATAATTTTCGGAACGCGATATTCGTGACGTCTTCCATAGGAGCCAGAAACAGCCCCTTTTCAATATTTATATTTCCGATTTTAAACATTCTGTTCGGCAATTTTTATTTTAGCTGAATTTAATAAAAAAACCGCAATTAGCAAAGCGAGAAGAGTGAAAGCCGCTCCCGTTAAAAACGGAGCCGGAAAACCCAGATATTCGAAGGCGAATCCGCCCCAAAGCGGTCCGAGAACGCGAGCCAATGAACCGATTGATTGATTAAGTCCCAAAATCGCTCCCTGTTTATCCGGCGGAGAAAATTTGGAAACCATGCTCAAAATAGTCGGCTGCAGTATTCCGGTTCCCACAGCCATAACGCCGGCTACAATCGCTATTCCTGTAAAATTGCCGCCGTATGGAAGAAGCGCCAATCCAGCCATCATTAAAAAGGTTCCAACAATCACCAAAGTGCGGTCTTTGACGCTTTTGCTCAAACTGCGAATCAATCCGCCCTGAACCAGCGCGCCCACCATCCCTATAATACCGAATAAATAACCGTTCTGCTTATCGGTAAAGTGATACAGTTTATATCCGAGCAGCGCAAAGGTTCCGTAAATATTAGCCATCGAAAAAACAATGACAAAGAAGATAATAATCAAAACTCCCAGCACGGGCATTTTTAATATTTTAACGGTAAACGGGAAATCGAAAAATTTAAGTTTCAATTTGGTTTCACGAGTTTTTTCTTTGAGCGATTCAGGTAGAAAGAAAAACGCGAAAATTAAAGCGAGAGAAGAAAATCCCGCCGCCGTAAATCCGGCAACCGCGTAGCCGTATTCCGCCAGCATTCCGCCCAGCATCGGACCGAAAACAAATCCAAGTCCGAACGCCGCTCCTATCATTCCCATTCCTTTGGAACGCTCGGACTTATCCGTAATATCGGCAATGTACGCCTGCGCTACGCCTATGTTGCTTCCGCCCAAACCGGCGAGCATGCGAGAAAGAAGCAATACCAAAAATGTATCCGTAAAACTAAAAATAACATAAGAAACCGCGGTGAATATCAGAGAAGTGATAATTACCGGACGACGACCGATTTTATCGGATAATTTCCCCAGTACGGGATTGAAGAAGAACTGCATTAACGAAAATATTGCTATTACAAATCCTATCTCGAAATCAGATACGCCTAATTCCTTACTGGCGAAAGTCGGGAGTAAAGGAATAAGAATTCCGAAGCCGAGTAAATCGATAAAAACCGTCATGAAAATAACGGTGAGAGAAGCTTTTCTATTCAAAATGAAGCCTGATTTTTAAAAATATTAAAGAAATAAAGATAATAAAATTGTGACTAATTTATTTTTTCGAACGGAATTACAACGCCGAGGGAATCGATTATCCGCTTCGTATCCTCATAACTTTCCGTATAGTTAGCGCTGTCATTCTTAGTAAAAAACGACGGGAGTTTTTCAAAATATCCCGGGTAGGAAGGATATAAAATATATTCGAATTTATCGGAAGAAGTTCTTCCTTTGTAAACCCATAAAGGTAAAAAAGAGACCTTACTTAATTTAAATGAACCCGAAATAATATTCTTTTCAAACTCAACATTCAGCGCAACCCCGCAGTCGGAGAACCGCCAACGCTGGTTGGAAATAAAATTACCTAAAGAATAAGCGATTAAAACCGAATCGAAAACGGATTTTTCCGATCGGATAAATTCGACAGGCTGAATTACATGCGGATGACTGGCGAATATAAAATCGGCTCCCGAATCAACAGCCCATTTAACCGCTTTTTTCTGCAAGGCGTTCGGCTTTCTCGAATACTCATCCCCGAAATGAAAATAAACAATTTTCACTTCCGCTTTCATTTTTTCGGCTGTTTCTAATAATTTTTCTATCTCTTTCTTTGTGATTCTAAAAATCACCGACGACGAATCCGCGCGTTTGGAGTTATAATCGTAAGTAAAACTCAAAACCGCTATACTCACTCCTTTTACAATACGGATAGAAACCGAATCTTCCAATTCTCGATTGACGGATATTCCGGAATAAGTAAGTCCGCTGCGCCGTATCAATTCCGAGGTTCTCACCGCTCCTTTCCAGCCCATATCCATAATATGGTTATTCGATAAAAACAGATGGTCGAAACCGGTTTCTTTTAACGCGTTAAGGAGTTGATCGGGAGTATTAAAAACCGGATAACCTTTGAACCCGCGTACTCTGCCTGCAAGAACCGTTTCCAAATTGCCCATTAGTAAATCCGGCGATTTGAGAAATTTTGAAATGAATCGAAACGAAGGGGCAAAATCGAATGAATCCGGCGCGACTTCGGAATATTTCATTTGAGTGGAATGAACCATAATATCCCCTACAACCGAAAGACTGACCTTAATAACCGAATCTTCTTCGGCGGGAATATTTTTTGGAATAGAATTTCTTTGAAAATTAGAATTTTCCTTTTTCGGCAACATATAACCGATAGCGAAAAAAACGACAAATAATATAATTGAAATAAATTTCTTCATAGATATAAAAATGGGCTGTACGCGGATAAAAACTTTCTTCCCAATACGGAAAAACGCATACAGCCCTAAAAGGAAATAATTAAGCCCCTTTTCTTTGGGTTTTAATCTCCTGTATTTCGTTACGCATATCTTGAGCCATTTTCTTTAATTCGCTCAACGCTTTTCTTAAGCGTGTTCCCGCCGCAGATTGTCCTTTTCCGTAGAACTTTTCAATGTCGGCTTCCATCCCTTTGAGATGATCAATAATAGCGTTATACTTATCGCTCATGTATTTCCTCCTGTTTTATAGTGAGTGGTTAATAAATTATGTTTCCATATTTTCAAAAATAATTTCGGCAATATCTTTTACGGCTACTTCTTCGTTTTTCCCGAGGTCTTTCGTCCCGTCGCTTAACATAGTCATACAGAACGGACAAGCGGAAGCAATTGTTTCCGCTCCGGTGGAAACAGCTTCTTCAGTTCTGTTATTATTAATTCTAACGCCTTCCGTCTCTTCAAGAAACATTCTGCCGCCTCCGGCGCCGCAGCAGAATCCTTTGTCGCGGTTTCTATCCATCTCCACAAGCTCTATTCCTTTAATCCCGGATAAAGCTTTCCGCGGAGCGTCAAAAATATTATTATATCTGCCGAGGTAACAAGAATCGTGGTATGTTATTTTCTCTTTGGCGGAATTACTCAAATTAATTTTCCCGTCCTCAATTAATTCTTCAATCAAATCGGTATGATGAATAACTTCAAAATTACCGCCGAATTGAGGATATTCATTTTTCAGGGAATTAAAACAATGCGGGCAGCCGGTAACAATCTTTTTAACTTTGTAATTATTAAGCGTTTCAACATTTTCCGCAATCATCATCTGCGCGAGATATTCGTTGCCCAAACGCCGAGCCGTATCGCCGTTGCATTTTTCTTCTGTGCCTAATATTCTAAAATCGACGCCCGCTTTCTGCATAATCCGGGCGAAATCTTTTGTTACTTTCTGATATCTCGCATCGAACGAACCGGCGCAGCCAACCCAAAAAAGATATTCCGTATCCGGGTCTTCCGCCATAGTTTTGATATCCAAACCTTCCGCCCAAGCGGCGCGATCCTGATGATTGAATGCCCAAGGATTGAAATTAGCTTCCAAATTTTTAAATACCGTATTAAGTTCGGTAGGAAATTCGGATTCCATTAAAACTAAATTCCGGCGCATCTCAACAATCGAATCGATATGCTCAATAGTAACCGGGCACTCGTAAACGCACGCCATGCAAGTTGTGCAAGCCCACAATTCTTCGTCTTTGATATAATTATGCACTAAAGTTTTTTCAATTATCTCTCCGGAATCTTCTCCTTTAACCATCAGCGGAGCTTTCTCTTCGAGTCTTTTCCGAATGCTTGTAATAATATTTCTCGGATGTAATTGTTTGCCGGTATTAGCCGCGGGGCAGACGGAGTTGCATCTCCCGCATTCGGTACACGCATAACCGTCGAGCAGATTTTTCCAAGTTAAATGTTCAATATCCGCCGCGCCGAATTGTTCGGCTTCTTCATCCTCTAAATCGAGAGGTTTCAATGCGTATTTACCAGGCTGGAGTTTATTAAAAAATACATTCGGAATTGAAGTCATTACATGGAAATGTTTTGAGTACGGAAGGAAATTCATAAATCCGAAAATAACGATAATATGTATCCACCAGAACATCTCGAGGAAAAATTCCGCGCTGTCGGTAGAGGAATAAAATATTTTTGAAATCGCCATTGAAACCGGACGTATTTCAAATTTAGATAAAACAAAATTATGCTTCGCGATTAAAGCGGAATTTTGTCCGAACATTGAAAGCGCGACGATTAAAATTAAGAATAAAATAACGGTCGCGTCTAATTGAGCCGCTTTGCTGTTTTCTAAACGGGGCACTTTAATAATGTATCGGCGAATTAACGCGGCAAATATTGCGAGTATGACAAAAACGGCGAAAATATCCTGCACCAGCGTGATAACCGAATAAAACGGACCGAGGAACGACCAGGTAAATCCGCTGTAGAACCCTTGGAATATGGCTTCGAGAACGGCGAATAGAAATATCATGAATCCCCAAAAAATAAGGAAGTGGATCGGACCGGCAGCTTTATCCCGCAATAATTTACTCTGCCCGAAAGCGATCTTTAAAACATTTTGTAATCTTTGGGGAATATTGTCGGTTCTACTATCCGGCTGACCCAACCGAAGATAGCTTATTATTCTTTTGATATTGTAAAATAGAAATGAAAACGCGGATAAAAATACAAAAATGAAGATTACATTTTTTAAAGTCATATAAAATTTCCCTACTTTATATCAGAAAACTCAATTTTCAAGGCAATTTACAACATTTTTGTAAATAAATAAAATGGAAAATTAAATATTTTCACTTTTCGCTAAATATTTTTTTTATAAAGAAATCCGACGTAATGCTAATAACTTCTTCAAATTTGTCGCTGCTTCCGTCGAAAGGGTGCTTAATATCGAATGTATGCCCCGCCCCGGCTATAATATGAATAGCCGCGTCATGAATGACCGCGTCGTTATTATTCGACCACTCGAATAGCTTCTTTGCTTCTTCAACGTTTACTGCCATATCCTGATCGCCGTGTATAATTAAAAAAGGCTTGTTCAAAGACTCTACGGCTTTTTGAATATTTAACCTGTCGTTTTTATTTTTTTCAATATCTTCCAAAAGCGAAACATTCATTCTCATCCTTTGTTTGGTTCGCATATTCATCGCTTCAAAAAAACCGCGTTCTTTCCATTCTCTTTTCTGTCTTTCACTATATCTATCCAATTCGGAAATTGACGACCATGCGGCAACCGCTTTTACAAGCTCATTTTCAGC
>CAYNUJ010000128.1:6736-9026 GCA_964400095.1 uncultured Melioribacteraceae bacterium | reverse complement strand
TCATTATTATTTGCATTTTGAAATTTCCTCAAGATTCTGCATTTTTAAATAGATAATTCTATTATAACTGTGTAGAATTTTGAACGCGGTATTTTTGCGTAATTTAATCAGACAAACTTGTGTTTTGAGGATGATGAATCTTATTATTAACATCGGCATTATTTATATTTACAACTGAGTCTTTCAGAGCAAAGGTTACTATTGTAGTAGCCTTTTTTTGTTTTAAATCAATGTGGAGAACAAATATGGCTAAAGTTAAAGGAGATATCGTACTTGATATCGAGAAGTGTAAAGGATGTGAACTATGTGTAACGGCTTGTCCGCAGGATTCCCTGGAGCAATCGAGAAATGTAAACAGCAAAGGATATTTGTACATTGTTAAAATTGAAGACAATTGTACCGGATGCGTTAACTGCGCTCTCGTTTGTCCGGAAGGAGCCATTACGGTTTACAGAAAGAAAATGGGCGAAAAAGAAAAAGTAGCCACTATAACTAACGTAACTAAGGATATAACAGTAACGGTGAACGAATGAAAGAATTAAAATTAATGAAAGGAAACGAAGCGTTAGCCGAAGCGGCTATACGCGTGGGATGCGACGCATATTTCGGCTATCCTATTACGCCTCAATCGGAAGTGCTCGAATATTTAAGCCGCGAGGCTGAGAAAAGAACCGGAATGGTGGTTTTGCAAGCAGAAAGCGAAATCGCATCGATCAATATGGTTTACGGCGCCGCCGGAACGGGGAAGAAAGTAATGACTTCTTCATCGTCTCCCGGCATCAGCTTGATGCAGGAAGGTATTTCCTATATTGCATGCGCGGAACTTCCCTGCTTATTGGTAAATGTTAACCGCGGGGGACCAGGACTCGGAACAATCCAACCCGCCCAGGGCGATTATTTTCAATCTACCAAAGGCGGCGGACACGGCGATTATCGATTAATCGTTCTTGCTCCTTCAACCGTACAGGAAATGGCGGATTTTGTAAAGGAGGGTTTCGAACTCGCGTTTAAGTACCGTAATCCGGTTCTTATTTTATCCGACGGAGCGCTTGGACAGATGATGGAAAAAGTCGAACTTTTCCCGCAGCGGGAAAGAACTTTTGAAGACTTCGGCTGGACAACAATAGGACGAAAACCCGGTAGAGACAGCAATGTTATAACGTCGCTCTATTTGAAACCCGATGAAATGGAGGAAGTCAATAACCGTCTCCAGGCAAAATACAGAGAGATAGAAAAGAACGAAGTTCGGTTTGAAGCCGTAGATTGCGAGGACGCGGATTATATTATTACCGCTTACGGATTAGTGGCGAGAATCTGCCAAAAAGCGGCGTCGCTGGCTCGAGAAAAGGGAATAAAAGTAGGGGTTTTTCGTCCTATTACACTTTGGCCTTTCCCTTATTCCGAAGTTGCGGCAATTGCCGATAATGTGAAAGGAATTCTCGACGTTGAAATGAATGCCGGACAAATGGTTGAGGATATCAAACTTTCCGTCGGCGGTAGAGTTCCCGTTGAGTTCCACGGCAGGATGGGAGGTATTGTTCCTTCGCCTGAAGAAATTCTGGAAAAATTAGAAGAAAAATTTTTAGGAGTTCATCATGAATGAAAAACAGATGATAGAAGAACGGCATTACGAGCAGATGATGCAGGAAGAGAGTATTTGTATTAGCGAAAACCTTGTTTATGACGCTCCGAAAAAAGCAATGTACGATACGCCGATGCATTACTGTCCGGGATGCGGACACGGCATTGTTCACAGATTAATAGCCGAAGTAATTGAAGAGATGGATATTATTGAGGATGTAATCGGCGTGGCGCCTGTCGGATGTTCGGTTCTCGCGTACAATTATTTGAATATCGATATGACTGAAGCGGCACATGGACGTGCTTCGGCGGCGGCTACCGGAATTAAAAGAGTGCTGCCGGATAAACTAGTATTTTCTTATCAGGGCGACGGAGACCTTGCCGCTATCGGAACCGGAGAAACAATTCATACATGCAACCGGGGTGAAAATATTCTGATAATTTTCATCAACAACGGTATTTACGGAATGACCGGCGGACAAATGGCGCCGACTACATTACCGGGTATGAAATCGACTACAACTCCATACGGAAGAGATGTGGCGAAAGCCGGGTATCCGTTGAAAATTACCGATCTTATTGCTCAACTTCCGGGCAGCAGTTTCGTTACACGTCAATCTGTACACAAACCGGGTAATATAAGAAAAGTCAAAAAGGCAATTCAAAAATCTTTTGAATACCAGCGGCAGGGCAGCGGAACGTGCTTTAT
>CAYNUJ010000128.1:0-6636 GCA_964400095.1 uncultured Melioribacteraceae bacterium | reverse complement strand
AGGCAATTCAAAAATCTTTTGAATACCAGCGGCAGGGCAGCGGAACGTGCTTTATAGAAGTGGTTTCCAATTGCCCCTCAAACTGGAAAATGACTCCGGTTGAAGCGAATAATTGGCTCGAGGAAAATATGCTGCCATATTATCCTCTCGGTGATCTAAAAACACCAAGTAAGGAGAAAAAATTATGACAGAGGAAATTATTATCGCCGGATTCGGCGGACAAGGCGTTCTATCGATGGGAATGATTCTCTCATACGGCGGAATGATGGAAGGAAAGGAAGTTAGCTGGATGCCGTCCTACGGGCCTGAAATGCGAGGAGGCACGGCTAACTGCATCACAATTGTAAGCGACGAAAAAATCAGTTCACCAATTATTTCTAAGTTTGATACCGTTATTGCGTTAAATCAGCCTTCGTTAGATAAATTCGAATCCGCGGTTAAACCGGACGGATTATTAATTTACGAATCGACTAACATGGTAAACCCCCCGACGAGGAGCGATGTTGAGATTATCGCAATTCCCGGAGCCGATGAAGCGGCTAAAATGGGCAACACCAAAGTTATGAATATGATTATGCTCGGCGCGTTCTACAATAAGCGAAAAGTTATCGCATACGAATCAATTATTGAAGGATTAAAAAAAGTTCTTCCGGAAAGATATCATCACTTAATTCCGTTGAATGAAGAAGCGCTGCATAAAGGAATGGAACTAGCGGATAGAGCGGCAATAAACGCTTAAGATTGATTCAAATTAAAATAATTTATTTATTGGCTCGTCGCTTTCCTTAAGCGGCGAGCTTTTTTTAATTTTTTCCGGGGCGAGAAATAAATTATGCGGAAATTTTACCTCGGTGAAGAAAATGGTTTTATTGAAGTAAATTTATTATTCGCGTATTAATCTTTCACGTAATAATTTTTGAATATCTCTTCTTCCATCTAATACGCAATGTACAAAAACCGTATTTTTAATTAATTGATATATAATTCTGAAAGGTTTGTAATATATTTCCAAAAAATCTTCTACCCCTAATAATTTTAGTTCCGATGGGATATGTCCACGATTTGGGAATTCTTGGAGCGAAGATATTTTTTCAGCTAATTTTGCATATATTTTGTCTGCATTCTCTTCACAATCATTGAAGTAGATATATTTATATATTTCGAATAAATCATCTTCGGCTGATTTTATTATATTAACTTTGTATTTCATTCTGTTCATGTTTGAATTCATTTATTTTTTTCTTCACATTTCTCAAGGATGTTCGAAGAGGTTTAAATTTGCCTAATTTAATTTCCTTTCCACTCAACGCCAGAATTTTCAAAAGCGAGATGCTTTCTTGAGTTTTTTCAAAAACTTTAACATCCTGAAGAACAACTTTGGCTTCTCCATTATGAGTAATTATCAAAGTCTTCTGATTTTTTGCCACGTCTCTAATTACTTCGGATGCGTGGGTTTTTAAATAACTAATTGATTTTATTGATTCGCTATACTTCATATCGGCTCCTTTATTATTAGACTGAAATATAATCTAAATAATAGTCTAACGCAAAAGTATTGAATATGAATTGTTAAATGAAGGATTAAAAAAAGTTCTTCCGGAAAGATATCATCGCTTAATTCCGTTAAATGAAGAAGCGCTGCATAAAGGAATGAAACCCGGCGAAGTCAACGGCATTCGGATAGGGACTTGATTTATTGAAATAAATTGTTATTTTTAAAGGTTCACATACATAGTTTGTGAGCCTTTTGTTAAATAAAGTATAGAGGCAAAAAAATGAAAATGCGAAAATATCTGCTATTCCTTTTTCTTCCTTTGTTACTATTCTCACAGAATAATGTTATCCTTAAATCGAACGGGAAAATTATAAAGCCCGGTCAATTCAAGTCAGCAGCCGCAAAAGAAATCCAAGCAATTGATTTAAAAGAATCGCGAAAATTTTCTAAGATTAAAAGCGTAAGTAATATCCTGGCAGGTATTGAAGACACGCTTTCGTGGAGAGTTCCGCCAACGACAAATTTTGGATTTAGCGGACATGATATTTTTCTCCAATGGTTTGAGGCTCCAGCCGATATGAGCGTTAATGGGCTCGGTTATAATATTGCTTCGGTTGACAGCGCCGGAACGGAGCTTTCGGTAAAATTAATTAAAGTAAATTTAAGCAGGGAAGATTTGATAAACGCCGGAACTAAGAGCTGGGGATATTACAAAGCGGCGGGCAACGGATTTAACGATAGAACCGCATTCCCCGACGATTCCGATAGAACCGGCGGATGGGTCGATTTAACGGGAACAGGTCGAACGGATATTTTCGGCGAAACTTTATGGCCCGACAGCGGCAGAACGGTTACTTTTATTCCGGCTGCGGACGGGAATTATCAATGGGTCGATATTGATTCCGATGAGTCTATTGTGGTTACGAAAGGAACTATTTTAGGAGTTGTCCTTGAAAATAGAGGGAATTTAGGCGACGAGAATAGAATAGGAATTATTGCGGATAATTCGCTGGGAATTCCCGGATTCAAATATTACACAAACGGACGATTGGACCCGCCGAACGACGGCGGCTGGTGGTCCCGTGAATATACATGGGATTTCGCATTGGCGGTAAGCCTGGTCAGCGAACCATGGATGGCTATTGAGAGCGTTACCGATCTAAGAACAACGCTCAGCGTGGAACCGAGAACGGTTGAAGCCGTTATTGTTGACGATAATCCAAGCGGAAGTCCCGCCGGTATTGCGTTCGTTAACCTTTATTATTCAGTTAACGATAATGACTTTGTGAAAGTGGAAATGACGGCGGACGGAAATAGATATACAGGAATAATTCCCGGGCAATCTCCCGGTTCCCACATAGAATATTATGTGTATGTCGAAAATTATAGCGGGGATTATAACGAATCGATGCATTATGGTTATTTTATTTTCGCGCCGACAAGTGAAAATTTACTTGTATTCAACGGATTTACGCAAGCGGCGGGATATCCTCAATCGTATTACTTTGGCGTTGATGATTTTGTTGATTATAATATTTACCGATGGGAACACGATACTTGGGCATTCGGGGAACTGACCGCGGAACTTCTGGAGAACTATACGAATGTTTTCGAAATTACAACCAGCGGTCCAAATGATATTAATAATAACGCGATCCGTTCATGGCTTGAAGCGGACGGCGATAGAAATTATTTCCTCGCCGGCGACGAATGGCTGGGCAAACAATCCGGTTGGGTCGATTCGATGACTCATAATCAAGGCGATTTTCAATACGATATTTTAGGCGTTTCAAAAGAATACAACGATATTAATTACGCGGTTTCGGGCGATGAAAAGATTGCCTCGTTGGTAACTCCTGTTCAGGGTTCGACGCTCGGAGATTCGCTGTATGCTCTCTTTTCGACTATCGGAGATTCGATGTTATATAATCCTATTTTTGAAGTGAATCAGAATAATTGGCTTGACGGCGTTAATTTTTTGGACGATGTTGAAGTTGATATGCTTGGTCTCGGCAAAGACGGAAAGTGGTATCCGATTGGCGGACATAGAACTTTACCGGCTGGGAATAAAATTGTGTTTCTTACTTTCGATCCCTTGTCGCTAGACGGACCGGATACCCAATATTATTGGTACGGCTTCAGTTCGGCGTCTCCTCAAGTACAATCGCTGCGATGGTTCGGGATTAGATTAACAAGCGTAAAGAAGGGAAATGACGTTATTCCGAGGGAATTTAAGTTATATCAGAATTATCCGAATCCGTTTAATCCGACCACAATAATCAAATATTCAATCCCAGACGTCATTGCGAGGAGCGGAGCGACGCGGCAATCTGTCGATGTTTCCCTCAATATTTACGATATCCTCGGTCGCGAAGTTGCGGCTCTCGTAAATGAAAAGCAGTCTCCGGGGAATTATTCGGTTGAGTTTAATGCAGGCAATTTGCCGAGCGGGGTTTATCTTTATAGATTAACCGCATGGGAATTTTCCCAAACTAAGAAAATGGCGTTGGTGAAGTAGATTTTGCAGGATATTAAATACTTTGTAAATTAACCAAACTGTATTAAGTTTGATAAAAATTCATGCAGACTTTTTTATATAAGGAAAATTTCCGTAAATTTTAATGATTGAGAAGCAAGTAGGTCATATTTTTTTAAATATGATGTGGACAAATACGGATATTGATGAGTTTATAGTGTTTCTTTTTAAGATAAACAAGTTTGGGAAAATAATGAAACGATTTCTATTTACTTTTTGTTTTGTCATATCTCAATTTCTTTTTGCTCAAGAACCTGAGTGGATAAATTACACTTCCGGAGATCATGTCGGATCAATTGTGTATGAAAATAATAACATATGGGCTGGAACAGTAGGCGGATTAGTCAAGATTAATCCAATCACCGGTGAAGAAAAATTTTATAATGTGGCAAATTCTGGTTTGCCAATGAACAAGATTTCCAAGATTGCCATAGACAACGATGGAAATAAGTGGATTGGAACTTTTGGCGGAGGGCTTGTAAAATATGACGGTATAAACTGGACGGTTTATAATTCCGCTAACTCTGATGCGCCCATAGATTGGGTTTATTCATTAACTATTGACAAAAGCGGAAATATTTGGATTGGAGCTAGCAGTACATTGATAAAATATGACGGCATAAATTGGATGGTTTATAATCCTTCTAACTCCGGACTTACATATGATCGTGTTATATCCATCAATGAAGACGATTCTGAAAATATGTGGATTGGTACGGAAGGAGGTGGATTGATTAAATATGATGGCTCAAATTGGACGGTTTATAATACTTCTAACTCCGAACTTCCATCTGATTATATTATATCCATCACTACTGATGAAAGTGGAAATAATTGGTTCGGGACAACCGATGGACTTGCAACATTTAATGGGACTGATTGGATAGTTTATAGTCCTATTAACTCAGGGCTGCCCGTTAGTATGATTTATTCCGTTGCTATAGACGATAGCGGAAATACTTGGATAGCGACTTGGGGCGGTGGAGTTGTAAAATATGATAGTACAAACTGGAAAGTTTATGATACTTCTAACTCCGGGTTATCTTCTGATTATGTGTTATCTATTTCAATAGATAGCAGCGGATATAAGTGGATTGGTACAATAGACAGTAGAGTTTTTAAATATGATGGCACAAACTGGACGGATTATAATGCTTCAAACTCCGGTCTCCCATCTAACTATATTTCATACATCACTTCAGACGATAGAGGAAATACTTGGATAGCAACTTCCAGTGGATTGGCAAAATTTAATGGGACAGACTGGACAGTTTATAATAATACTAACTCCGGGCTGCCTTCTGGAACGATTTTATCCATTGCTGTTGACAAAAATGGAAATACGTGGTTAGGTACTTGGGGCGGTGGAGTTGTAAAATTTGATGGTAGCAGCTGGTTTGTTTATAATACTTCCAACTCCGGGCTAAACACTGATTGGATTTATTCCGTTGCCGTAGATAACAGTGGGAATACGTGGATTGGTACTTCTGATTTCGGAGTAGTAAAATTTGACGGCACTGAATGGACTACATTTAATACTTCGAATTCCGGTCTTTCTTCTAACTATATTTTAACCATAACAGTCGATAATCTAGGAAATAAGTGGATAGGCACTCGAGGAGGAGATTTAGTAGAATTTGACGATAATAACTGGACAGTACATAATATTCCTGCTTATGAAGTTTTCTCCATCGCCATAGACGAAAGCGGGAATAAATGGCTTGGAACCGGCGCTGGACTATTAAAATTTGATGGGACTAACTTAACGGTTTACAGTACTTCCAACTCTGGGCTACCCGAAAGTATGATTATTTCCGTCGCAATTGACAACAATGGAGACAAGTGGATTGGAACTGCAGGCGGTGGAGCGGCAAAATTTGATGGTACCAATTGGACTGTTTATAATACTTCCAACTCAGGGTTGCCTGAAAATTATATTCGTTCCATCAGTATTGACAAATATGGAAATAAGTGGATATGTACCGAAGAAAATGGAGTTGTTGTTTTCAATGAAGATGGAGTTATACTTTCTGTTGAAGATAATAAGGCAAATTTAGCTACTAATTTTATACTATTACAAAACTACCCCAACCCGTTTAATCCATCGACAATAATCAAATTCGGAATTCCTGAGCAGTCAAACGTGAAATTAACGCTTTATAATTTGCTCGGGCAGAAAATTGCCGAATTGGTGAACGGAGAGAAATCCCCTGGATATTATGAAGTACAGTTTGACGCGAGTGTTCTTTCGAGCGGAATTTATATTTATCGACTGGAGGCGTCTTCGAAAGAGAAAAGTTTTGTTCAGGTGAAGAAGATGGTTTTGGTTAAATGAGTTTGCATTGAAAATAGGTTGACAACACAGCTATTCCGGTATTTTAAAAATATAAGAACGCTGATTATTATGATTGGTTAAGATTATTTATGATTAGAAAATTTATTTTAGCGTCATTCCAATCCCGACTAAGCGCGCCTAATGGTTCGGATGAATTTTAATATGAACCAAAGGCGCTCTATGCCGGTATTTATATTTTCTACCGCTTGTAAATAGAATGTTATTTCTTCTATTTTAGTAAAATGAACTTTCTCGCGGCGGTGAAATCAC
>CAYNUJ010000127.1:4121-9220 GCA_964400095.1 uncultured Melioribacteraceae bacterium | reverse complement strand
TTTTTGAAAACGAGTCCTAATTCCTTATATTTGCACTCTTAAAAATTAAGGGTTTTATGAATATCTTAGAAAATTTGAACGAAGAACAGAGATTAGCGGTGGAATTTAACAAAGCGCCGCACTTAATTGTTGCCGGCGCTGGTTCAGGTAAAACGCGCGTTCTCACCTACAAAATAGCGTATCTGCTGCAAAATAAAATGTACGAACCGGAAAATATTCTGGCTTTAACTTTTACCAATAAAGCCGCTAACGAAATGAAAGAAAGAATTGTCGAGTTAGTGGGTAAAAAAGCGAATAAATTATGGATGGGTACTTTTCATTCTATTTTCGCCAGAATATTAAGAGCCGAAGCGGAAAAATTAAATTATCATCCTAACTTTTCAATTTACGACAGGGAAGATTCCATTTCGCTGGTTGGCAATATAATACAATCTTTCGATATGAATATTGATATGACGCCTAATGCGGTTCAGCATAAAATAAGTCATTATAAAAATCATATGATTCTTCCGGATGAATATATGGATCATATCGCAAAGACTTCGATTGATAAAAAAATCGGGCAGATTTATACCGAATATCATGTTCGTCTGAGAGAAAATAACTCGATGGATTTTGACGATCTATTGCTCAAACCTATCGAATTATTCAATAAACATCCGAGAGTGCTTCAGCATTATAGAGGGATGTTCAAGTATGTTTTAGTCGATGAATTCCAGGATACCAACAAAGCCCAGTACGAAGTGATAAAAATGCTCTACAACCGTCTTGTAAAAATATGCGCCGTTGGAGACGACGCCCAATCCATTTACGGCTGGCGCGGTGCGGACTTGGGGAATATGCTCAATTTCGAAAAGGATTTTCCCAACAATAAAGTTTTTCGTCTGGAGCAGAATTACCGGTCAACAAAAACAATACTAACGTCGGCGGACGCGGTAATTAAGAATAATAAGGATCAAATCGTAAAAACTCTTTGGACTGAAAATGAAGCAGGCGAAAAAATAACTTTAATGCGCTGCTCGGATGAAAAAGATGAAGCGTTCCAGATTGCCCGGCAAATTAAAAAGGAAGTAACAGCTAAAAAGCTGAAACTAAACGAGATTGCTATTCTTTACAGAATTAATAGTCAATCCAGAGCAATGGAAGAAGCTTTAAGAAGGGAAAAACTTCCGTATAAAATTGTCGGCGGCGTTGAATTCTACAGACGTAAAGAAATTAAAGATATTATTGGATATTTAAGAATATTTGCGAATCAGAGCGACGAAGAGAGCCTTTTGCGCATTATGAATTTCCCTCAGCGGGGGATTGGCAATACTTCAATTTCCAAAATGATAGATTTTGCGAGAAGATTGGATTTAACTTTGTTCCAAACTATGGCTCGTATATTTGAAGTTATTGAAGTGAAGGAACGTATTCAGAAAAACGTAAAGGCATTCAAGCAATTATTGGATAAATACATTTCGCTGAAAAGCAAGCTTTCACTAAATGAGTTAACTTCCGCTCTCGTTGACGAACTCGGAATTTTGAGAATGTACAAAGAGGAAAATACCGTCGAAAGCAGACAGAGGTATGAGAATGTCCAGGAACTTTTACGTTCTATTCAAGAGTTCGTTGAAGAGAATAAAAAAGTGACGATTGATGATTTCCTCGCCGAAGTCTCTTTGATTGCCGGTATCGATCAGTATGAGGACAGCGAAAACGCAATTTCATTAATGACGGTGCATTCGGCTAAGGGATTGGAATTTCCAATTGTTTTTATTACCGGCTGCGAAGAGGATATATTCCCTCTAAACCAAAGATTCGACGAAGACGCCCGTACCGAAGAGGAGCGCAGACTCTTTTACGTTGCCCTTACGCGCGCAATGAAAAAAGTAATTATTACATATGCCAGATCCCGTTATCGTTTCGGAGAGGTGGCGTATCAGTCGCGTTCGAGATTTATTGAGGAATTAGAGCCAAATACTATAGACGAAATTAATGGAATTGGTAAAGGACGCTCGAGAAGAAAAAGAAAATCTTATTACGATGAATTTTATCAGGAAGGTTTTGACGAGGATTATAACCAGGAGAGAAGGTCTTTAAGAGTCGGCAGCCGCGTCACTCACGAATTGTTCGGACAAGGCAAGATTATGGCTATTACCGGACAAGGCGATATGCAGAAAGTTTCCGTCGATTTTGAAGAAGAAGGCGTAAAGAACCTTCTCGTAAAGTTTGCCAATCTTAGGCTGGTTTAATTTAGGGTAAATGGAAATTCAACCGCCCGCGACAAAATATCGGGGCAAGCTCTGCGGTTGTGTCTGTTTTCTTTTTCTTCAGTCCCCGAACTTCGTTCGAGGCTATTGTAAATTTGACCGCTCCGCAGTCGGGTGGAGTTTGGATAATCCAGAAGAGAAGTCAAGAAAGCAAATAATCAAAACTCTTAAATTGACTGCTTTTACGATCGGGAAAACATATATCTCTCAAAAGCAAGATACCGTAAATTGTTTAATTCCATTGCACAAAAGACTTACACAGTTAAAATATTTCAATCGTGTTTTATATCTATGAAATTTGTATAGCCGTAAGCGTTGTTTATATCGGTCAAGCATACAAAGCCGCTATTGAGTTTTATCTCTATGAATCGCCAAACTTGAGAGAAGCGCGGAGCGCTTCAATTTACAATAACTGCGGACGCCAGTCCGTAGAAAGGCGAAAGTAAAAAACACGGGGAACCGCAGGGCGGTTCAATTATGCTGCGAAAATAATTGGGATAAAGATTATTACACAACCATTCTTTTTTTATCAGTCTATTTTAGGACAAGACACAACTCAAATAATAATTCCATGTTACAAATTTGAAAATAATTTTATATCTTGAAGAGAATTATTTTAATATCATTAAGCAAGAAGGAAATACAATGAAAAAATATATCGCTTTTTTAATTATTATCTTTACCGCCGTCCAATTATTGGGGCAGAATGAAAATACCGTTTCCGACCGCATTGCGGGCGCCTACGGTATTGATAGTTTCAGCAAAGTTAAATCAATTCATTATGTTTTTCATGTACAGAAAGGAGAGAAAAACGTACAGAGGGAATGGATTTGGTTCCCTGCGGAAAAGAACGTAATTGCCGGAAGCGGCGAAAATGCCGTTAAATATAATAGAGATAGTTTCGACAGGAAAGATGAAAAACTGAGCAAAATAGACCGTCAATTTATTAATGACAATTATTGGCTCCTATTTCCTTTTCGGCTGGCGTGGGATAAAGGAGTGAAAGTTGTTGAAAAGGGAAAAGCAAAAGCCCCTGTTAGCGGCGGAATTTTGCTGCAGGTGAATGTTGAATATGACGGCGGAGACGGATACACTCCAAATGATATTTATGAATTGTATCTGAATGATAATTTTGAAATCGTCGAATGGGTTTATCGTCCCGGCGGGAACGGCAAAATAAACAAACCGGCTTCTTGGAGCGAACCGGAAGAATTTAACGGAATAAAAATTTCATTATCTCATCAGAATAAAGACGGCAGTTTCCGTCTATGGTTTACAGACTTAGATGTAAAATTGAAATAAAAAAAGGCGGGGATAAAACCCCGCTTTAAATTACTGTTCACTCGCCATTATAAATAACGGTTTGTTTTTAAAGCTGTGATAGAACGGACGAAGTCTTTCCGTATTGTAAGACTTGCCAACATCGACAATTTTTTTGTAACTTGTTACAACCTCAAGATTTTCATTTCCGTAGCGACCTTCTTTAAGCGTGACCAATCTCCCGCTCATATTTTCTAAAATTAAATCGAGAGCAAGATTTCCGTATGCCATAGGCACGATAGAGTCGAGCGCGTCGGGGTCGCCGCTTCTAACGATGTATCCGAGACGCTGGTTAATTACATTTACTCTCTTTCCGTTGTTATATTTGGGAGAAAGGACTTTAAGTCTGTTCGAAATCAAATCTCCTATTCCGCCTAATTTAGCGTGACCGAACATATCTTTTTCCGAATTCTCGAAAATCATATCTTCTCCGTCGAGCATTGTTCCCTCGGAAACAAGTACAACCGAATAATTACTCGGATTTTTTCTTCTATCCTCGCTCAATAATTCCGTTAACCGTTCAATGCTAAATTTGTACTCTGGTATAACGCATCGGTTTGCCGCGCCCGCTAAAGTCGGCATCAAAGCCGTAAATCCGGCGTATCTTCCGAAGACTTCAATAACTAAAAATCTTTCGTGCGAACCGGCGGAGGTTCTTAAATTATGGGTCATTTCAATAATTCGCGTTACGCATGTACTGAAACCGATGCAGTAATCGGTTCCGGGTACATCGTTATCCATTGTTTTTGGAATGGCAATTACTTTAACGCCTTCGTTATGAAGACGAACCCCGTAGCTTAGCGTATCGTCGCCTCCGATTGGAATCAAATAATCTAATCCAAGGTATCCGATATTTTTCAATACTTCGGGAGTCAGGTCGTTAACTTCGTTATTATACGTATCCTTCAGATGATGAGGCACGTTTGCTTTCGGAACATGAGAAGGACGGGTTCTTGAAGTATGCAGGAATGTACCGCCCGTTCGTCCTGTTCTATCCACTATTTCATCGGTTAATTCAATTATATTCGAGGAATTATCGGCTTTATCATCGCGGATTATGTCAATCATTCCTCCCCAGCCTCTCCTGATGCCGATTACTTCGTAACCTTCTCTGCGCGCCCTGATGGTTATTGCTCTAATCGCAGGGTTTAATCCGGGAACGTCGCCGCCTCCGGTTAATATTCCTATTTTGCCTTTTATGCTATTTATATTGCTCATAATATTACATACCCCAATTGTTGAGTTAAACAATTAAAAAAATAAAATTTGGATTGGTTGGATAAGGTTTATTTCTTTCTTTTCTTACTGTTTGCCAATTTATAATAATTGTAAACTGCAAAGCTTATGAATAAAGTCCATGATGTTACGAGAAAAATTATACCTTCGAATTTCAATCCCATCGATAATCCTATATTAGAAAATGCAGCTAAATATTAAAAATTATGAACTCAAATATAAATTTTCCGCCCATTAAAATAAAGAGGCTAATCTCTTTTTTACGAATAGGAATTGAATAATTCATTTATT
>CAYNUJ010000127.1:0-4021 GCA_964400095.1 uncultured Melioribacteraceae bacterium | reverse complement strand
CCCGAGAGCAGAACAATGGAAAGCAGATTCGGGAATGTCATAAATCCCAACGCTGCATCGCCGAATCCCCAAACAGCTTCCAATTCGGCAATAGAGCCGATGAAAACAAAAACCAGGAATAAATATTTGTATATTTGAATTGCCTTCGGTCCGAATAAATAATCCGCCGCGCGGTCGCCGTAATAACTCCAACTGATTGCCGTCGAGATCGCGAATAAGGCGACACATAGCGTAACTATTTTATCTCCATAGGGAAAGAGCCAGCTCAACCCTTCTTTAAAAGCGTAAGCGGTTAAAATTGAACTGTTCATAAGTTCGCCGGTGAAATTGGGGTCTATTCGCTCAACGTAAAATTGCGTGTGATGCCACGCGCCGGTAGAGATAATTACTAATCCGGTCATTGTACAAATAATTAAAGTGTCGATTATCGGTTCCAAAAGAGCGACAACTCCTTCTCGTACGGCGTATTCAGTTTTTGCCGCGGAGTGAGCAATCGGCGCGCTGCCCTGACCGGCTTCGTTTGAATATAATCCGCGCTTTATTCCCCACATCATAGTGTTAAGAAATATTAAAAATGTTCCGCCTCCTATGCCCGAAATTTGGGCGGGAGGATTAAAAGCCATAGTGAAAATTTTCCCGAAAGCGTCCTGCAGCAAATGGAGATTAGAGAAAATAATTAAAAGCGCGCTTATTACATAAAGGGCAGCCATAAAGGGAGCGAGAAATCCCGTTACGCTGCCGATTCTTTTTATACCGCCGAGAATAACCGCGCCGATAATTATCACTAAAGCGAATCCGTTTATTATTTGCTGCCACGAAACTTGAAATCCTGCTACGAGAGTCCATTTCTCTGTTAGCGGATGATGAGGTCCCAAAACCTGAACAATTTCGGAGTAAAATTGATCGGAAGCGGTAAAGGCTTGAATAGCGTTGCCTGTTGCGAAAGAGCATATAACCGCAAAACTCGCAAATGTTACCGCAAGCCATCTCCAATTCGGTCCCAATCCTTTTTCTATTGTGTACATCGGTCCGCCGGCGGTATGCCCGTCCGGGTCAAATTCTCTATACTTTAAAGCGAGGGTGCATTCGGAATATTTTAACGCCGTTCCGAAAAATGCGGTTACCCACATCCAGAACATCGCGCCGGGTCCACCGTAATATAAAGCCGTTGCAACGCCGGCAATATTGCCGATTCCCACGGTTGCCGAAAGCGCTGTCGTTAACGCGTTGAAATGTTTCAAATCTCCTTCGTCGTCGGGATTGTCGTATTTACCGGCTGTAACTTTTATGCCGTGCCAAATGTAACGAAGCTGAGGAAATTTCAATTTAAACGATATAAAAATTCCGGTTCCCAAAAGAGCTATTACCATAATAGGTATAGAACCGAACGGCAGGTCGGCTGTGGGAAAGGTTTTGAAAAAATCGAAATTACCCGGGAATTCCCATACTTTTTCGAAAAAATTTATTCCAAATATTAATAAAATTGTCAGTATTACCGCATATGTTATAACCGCTCCGACAGATTTTTTCATAGTTTTTCAGCTTTTGTGAATAGTTTAGTTAAAATAAATCGGATATTAGTTGAAGAACACCGATAGAATTAAGAAACACAAGAAAAATTAGAACAGGGGCAAAATACTTGATGAAAATTTTCCAATATAGAACTACCACGGGATATTTGTTAAAGAGTTTTTCGGCTCCGGCGCGTAATTCTTTCAGAGCGTTCTCAAAGCCCCATCTGTACACAATGAAAACGGCAATTAAAAACCCTCCGAGGGGAAGCATAATATTCGATGAGAGATAATCGACGAATTCGAAAAAATTTAATCCGAATATTTTGAAATCCGACATTAAATTATAGGAGAGAGCCGACGGAACGCCCAGTAAAAAAGTAATTCCCCCGAAAATCAGTACGGCTTTATGCCGCTTCCATTTTTTCTCGTCAACAAAATATGCGATAATAACTTCCAGCAGTGAAATAGTTGACGTCAAAGCTGCAATACTTAGCAGGATGAAAAAGAAAATAGAGAAAATATATCCGCCCGGCATTTTTGTGAAAACAACCGGAAGTGTGTGGAAAATTAGTCCGGGACCTGCATCCGGAGCTTGCCCTGTAGCGAAAACGCCGGTAAAAATTGCTAATCCCGCCATTAATGCAATCGCTGTATCCAGTATAACAATATTAAGCGCGGCGCCCGGAACGCTGTCTTTTTTCGACATATAACTGCCGTATGTCATCATCGCTCCCATGCCCATGCTTAAGGTAAAAAACGCCTGCCCAAGAGCGACAAGAACAGACTGAGCCGAAACGCGGCTCCAATCCGGATGAAGGAGATATTTTATTCCCTCTCCGGCTCCGTCGAGGGTTACTCCTCTGATAACTAAAATTAATAAAAGTACAAATAAAATCGGCATCATAATCTTGCTTCCGCGTTCTATTCCGTTCTGAACTCCGGAAAACACAACAAGCATTGTTAATCCCATAAAAGCGGCAAAAAAACCGACTATCCAAGTTGGATCCCCGGTTAAGGAATCGAAATAATGCCCGGCTGCCGCCGGAGCCGCGAAATTATAAAACGAACCTGAAATAGCTTCGAAAACATAACCCAAAGCCCAGCCGGCTACAACGGCGTAATAAGATAAAATTACAAATCCCGCTACCACGCCCATTCCTCCAACCGAAGCCCAAAATTTTGATCCGGATAATTTCCAGAAAGCTCCAACAGGATTTTTTTGAGTTGTACGTCCGATCAATATTTCTCCCATCAGAAGCGGCAGACCTATTACGACTATACAGATCAGATAAATGAAAATGAACGCCGCTCCTCCGTATTGCCCTGCGATATAAGGGAATTTCCAAATATTTCCCAAACCGATTGCGGAGCCAGCCGCAGCCAGAATAAATCCTACCTTACTGCCCCATTGTTCTCTAGACCCATTTGATTCCATATATATCATTTCCTCAATATTTATGCAAAATTCGTGTTCAATTTATCAAAAAAATAAAGTTAATATCAAGCAGCCGCGCGATTATTATATCCCGAATAAAATTCAGAATAAGTTGTTTATTTATCCGGAATAATTTTAATTGAACCTTTCACCGGAATTTTCAGAAAGTACTTTTTCCTCTTTTTATTTTTCATATAATTTTGACGAAGCCAAGGATTGTACAATTTCAATATTTTATAATTGATTCCGTATTTCGCCGCGAAATCGGCTAAGTGTTTTACCGGTCTTTTAACTTCAACTTTATAATATTTCAGCGGCTCATAAAGGTCTTCGGGATTTATAGAAAATCCGTATTTTTCGGGATTCTCCATTACCTGCTTAACCGCGAGCATTCTAAAAACAAAGCGAGAAGTTTCTTCGTTAAGCACAAGATTATAATAATTCCGTGCTTTTTGGCGTTCCATTTGTTCGGTAATTCCGTTCGTTCCCAAATTATACGATGCCGCGGCTAATGTCCATGTGCCGTATTTTTTTCTGGCGTTCAATAAGTATTTGCATGCGGCTTCGGTGGATTTTTCCACGTTATAGCGTTCGTCAATTTCCCTGTTTACTTCAAGACCGAACTTCCTGGCGGCGGGTTTCATCAATTGCCAAAATCCCGTCGCTCCGGCGGGGGAAACGACGTTCTCCAATCCGCTTTCTATAACCGCCATATATTTGAAATCATTCGGAATTTTATACTTCTTCAAAATTTTTTCGATAAGCGGAAACCATTTAGCGGCTCTTTTAATGTATAAAAGCGTGGATGAATGATAATAAGTATTTACAATCAGTTCTCTTTCAAATCTTTCCTTAACATCCCAATTGTATAAAGGAACTTCTTCTCCGCAAAAATCCAATTTATTCGGCATTTGCGGCGATACTATTTTATAGTTTTGTGCGAAATTTTCTTTTTTCGGTTTCTCTTGTTTGCCCTGACCGGAAATAAGTGTAAATGAAATTAATATTGCTCCTATTGTGAAAATGGTGGGGGATGATTTTTTCATAAATGCCTTTGTTTTGTTAATCCTAA
>CAYNUJ010000126.1:3446-9222 GCA_964400095.1 uncultured Melioribacteraceae bacterium | reverse complement strand
TGATTGAAGAAAATACCGGTAAAATTATCGGAGCGCATCTGCTTGGTTCACATGCCGGAGAAGTGATAAATTTATTTGCAATGGCAATCAGATTTAATATTCCGGCGTCGGAAATTCGTAAAATGATTTATGCTTATCCGACAAATTCTTCCGATATCATTTATATGGTATAGCGTTTTATATTTTGTAACTTATATTACAAAATAATTTATTCGTTCTTTTTAATTTTCAAATGTTAAAAATAATCCAACAAACCGTTAGTTTGAATGACTTCAATTTCTAATTTAATTAGAGGTTAAATTTTATGAAATCATCAGATCTGTTTATTAAAGCCTTAGAAAACGAAGGGGTTAAATACATTTTTGGAATACCGGGCGAAGAGAACCTTGATCTTCTTGATTCTTTGAAAGATTCAAATATTGAATTGATACTTACACGTCATGAACAAGGCGCAGGATTTATGGCTGCCACTTACGGAAGGTTGACAGGCGAACCCGGAGTATGTCTCTCCACATTAGGTCCAGGCGCAACTAATTTGGTTACGCCCGCTGCTTACGCGCAATTAGGAGCTATGCCGACGGTTATGATAACCGGTCAGAAGCCGATTAAAAAAAGCAAGCAGGGTAAATTTCAAATTGTTGACATTGTTGATATGATGCGTCCGTTGACTAAATTTACTCACCAAATTGTTAACGGGAACAATATACCTTCGGTTATACGCGAAGCGTTTAGAATTGCAAAGGAAGAGAGACCGGGAGCCGTACATATTGAATTGCCCGAAGATATTGCAGCCGAGCATGTAGATTTTAGATTATTAAAGGTTCATACTATACGCAGACCAATAGCCGATACTAAAGTTATCCTAAAAGCGGCGGAAATGATCAAGAATTCAAAAATGCCTTTATTATTAATTGGCGCGGGAGCTAACAGAAAGAAAACAAGCGAAGCATTGACAGAGTTTATTAATAAGACGGGAATCCCTTTCTTTAACACTCAAATGGGTAAAGGCGTTGTTGACGAAAGACACCCGTTATTTCTGGGGACAGCCGCTCTATCTTCAAAAGATTTTATCCATTGTGCTATAGAACATGCAGACCTGATTATTAATGTTGGCCACGACACTATTGAAAAACCCCCTTTTTTTATGGAAGAAGGCGGTACAAAAGTGATTCACATAAACTTCTTTTCAGCGGTTATTGATGAAGTTTATTTCCCCCAGTTGGAAGTTGTCGGCGATATTTCGTCGTCAATTGAGCGGTTATCATCACACTTGGACCACGAATCACATTGGGATTTTTCATATTACAGTATGATCAAGCTGGAAGTGGATACACATCTTTCCAAGTATTTCGAAGACCGGCGTTTTCCGGTATTGCCCCAAAGAATAGTAAAAGTTATTCGAGACGTAATGCCCGCGGACGGTATTGTTACGCTCGATAACGGCGTCTATAAAATTTGGTTTGCAAGGAATTATAAATGTTATCAGCCGAACGCTCTAATACTTGATAATGCGCTTGCAACAATGGGAGCCGGTCTGCCGTCTGCCATTGCGGCAAAAATAATTTATCCTCGCAGAAAAGTAATTTCCGTAAACGGCGATGGCGGGTTTATGATGAATTCGCAGGAATTAGAAACGGCGGTTAGATTGAAGATTGATTTAACAATAATAATTTTGAATGATAGCGCTTACGGTATGATTAAATGGAAACAACAAGATCTGGGTTTTGAATCTTACGGGCTTGATTATACTAATCCGGATTTTGTAAAATATGCCGAAAGTTTTGGCGCCTGCGGTCATCGAATTAATAGAACCGAGGAATTACCATCGCTCTTAGATGAGTGTTTTAAGAGCGGCGGAGTTCATTTAATTGATATACCGGTTGACTACTCTTTGAACAATACAATACTAAACAAAAAAATTCAACAAAAGCTTATTGACTATAATTAAAGGAAATTATACTATGAAAATTTACGCCCCATACGACAATGAATTAATTGATGATATTCCTCTGATGAATTCAAATGAAGTTACATCTTCTATAGAAAAAGCAAAGACATTATTTGACGAAAGAAAACGATGGATACCCAAATATGAAAGAATTGCTATTCTTGAAAATACAGTAAAAATAATGGAGGAAAGAAAAGAGGAATTTACTCTTACGGCAGCTAAGGAAGGAGGAAAGCCCTATATTGATTCCGAAGTAGAAGTTGAAAGAGCAATTTACGGCGTGAAATTAGCCATAGAGTATATCGGACAAATGGGCGGGAAGGAAATACCTATGGGACATACAAAATCTTCCGCAAATAGACTGGCATTTACTATGCGCGAGCCGATAGGCGTAGTCTCATCAATAAGCGCTTTTAATCATCCGCTTAATTTAATTGTTCATCAAACAATTCCCGCAATTGCCGTTGGTTGTCCGGTACTTATAAAACCTGCGTTAACTACGCCCATTTCTTGTTTGAAATTTGTTGACATTTTGTATGAAGCCGGGCTTCCCAAAGATTGGTGTCAAGCAATAGTTGCCAAAAATGAAGATGCGGAATTATTGGCAACAGATACGAGGGTGAATTTTTTCTCTTTCATCGGCTCCGCAAAAATCGGATGGTATTTAAGATCTAAGCTTTCGCCGGGAACCAGATGCGCCCTTGAACATGGAGGAGTAGCTCCCGTTATAGTAGAAAAAGATGCCGCAATTGATGATATGCTGCCGCTATTAATAAAAGGCGGGTTTTATCATGCAGGTCAGGTATGTGTTTCTGTTCAAAGAGTGTTTGTTCACGATTCTATTGCAACAGATGTAGCGGAAAAACTTTCCGCGCTGACTCAAAAGTTAAAAGTCGGCGATCCATTAAACAAAAATACCGAAGTTGGTCCGCTAATCCGCCCTGTTGAAGTTGATAGGGTTGAAAGTTGGGTAAATGAAGCAAAAGAAAAAGGCGGGCAAATTCTTAGCGGCGGGGAAAGAATATCGAACAGTTGTTTTGCGCCGACTGTTATTCTTAATCCCCCACCCGATATTAGAATATCTTCTCAAGAAGTATTTGGTCCTGTTATTTGCATATATTCATATTCCGACAGACAAGAAGCAATAAACGCTGCAAACTCGCTTCCTTATGGATTTCAGGCTTCAGTATTTACATCCGATATCGATAGCGCTTTAGATACTGTCAATCAATTAAATGCAACGGCTGTGATGATAAATGATCACACTGCGTTTCGTGTCGATTGGATGCCGTTTGGCGGAAGAGATTCATCCGGATTAGGAATGGGAGGAATACCTTATTCCATGCACGAGATGACTCGCGATAAAATGATTGTGATTAGAAGTAATATTATTCATTAAAAGGAATTATTTTATGAACGTAAGACGAAATTTTATCATCTTATCAGTTGGACTAACATTTTTAATTGTTCTATTAATAGGTTCCATCCCGCAGTTTTGGTGGATTGCCTTAATATTTGCTCCTTTAATACTGCTCGGCTATTATGATATTATTCAGAAAAAACAGGCTATAAAAAGAAATTTTCCCGTTATAGGTCATGGCAGATATTTATTAGAAAAAATAAGACCTGAGATAATGCAGTATTTTGTTGAAACAAATACCGAGGGAAAACCTTTTAACCGGATTCATAGATCGTTAGTATATCAGAGGTCAAAAAAAGTTACAGATACCAATCCTTTCGGCACTCAATTAGATGTTTACCAAATAGGTTATGAATGGATGGAACACTCTATCTATTCCAAATGTTACGAGAACTTGGACATTCGTCCAAGGGTTATAATAGGCGGCGCGGATTGCAAAAAGCCCTATTCTTCAAGTTTGCTGAATATATCTGCTATGAGTTTTGGAGCGCTAAGTCAAAATGCAATTCTATCGCTCAATAAAGGCGCGAAAATGGATAACTTTGCGCACAATACCGGCGAAGGAGGCTTAAGTATTTATCATAAAGAACCCGGCGGAGATCTTATTTGGCAAATAGGCACGGGATATTTTGGATGCAGAGATCTCAAAGGTAATTTTGATCCGGTTTTGTTCAAAGAAAACGCTTCATTCGAAAGCGTTAAAATGATAGAAATAAAATTATCGCAAGGCGCTAAACCGGGACACGGCGGTATTTTACCCGCAAGTAAAAATACACCGGAAATTGCTAAAATAAGAGGAGTTACTCCGCATACCACTGTTTACTCCCCCCCTTGCCACTCCACATTTTCCAATCCCAAAGAATTTGTTCTATTTATAGATAGATTGAGAAAACTCGCTATGGGAAAACCGGTTGGATTTAAATTATGTGTAGGCAGAAAAGATGAATTTATTGATATATGTAAAGCGATTGTTGAAACCGGGATAAAACCCGACTTTATAACAGTGGATGGCGGGGAAGGCGGTACGGGAGCTGCCCCGGTTGAATTTTCCAATTCGTTAGGAATGCCGCTTAGAGAAGCATTGTCATTTGTCTATAATACGCTGATTGGTTTTAATATTAAAAGAGAAATTAAAATTATTGCTTCGAGTAAAATTTTAACCGGTTTTCACATGGCTCGTGCATTTGCCTTAGGCGCAGATTTATGTAATAGCGCCAGAGGGATGATGCTGTCTTTGGGATGTATTCAAGCGTTAAACTGCAATAAAAATACTTGTCCTGTTGGGGTGGCAACGCAGGACAAATCATTGATGAAAGGTTTGAATGTTGAAGATAAATCGGAAAGAGTAGCAAATTATCATCATTCAACGATACATAGTTTTATGGAGTTAATTGCCGCTGCGGGGCTTACTAATCCAAATGACATAATGCCTGCCCATATCAACAGACGCGTAAGTATGAGTAGAATTATGAAATACGATGAACTGTATCCGACCGTCGAAGCCGGATGTTTGATTGACGTTTAACTGCAGAAAATTATTCGGTTAAACAATTTTGATAGAATGATATAATGAGTTATTAAAACAAGATTTTCAGAAATTGGCGATCATCATTTTTTTTGACGCCTTCCATATTTTCTTTTCCGCTCAAAAGTTCAACCAATTTATAAGCGACTTGTAGAGAGGAAGCAGGTCCCGCGCAGCTGATTATATTATTATCAAATTCCGAATAAGTGATTTTAACGGTTCGGATGTTGTAATCTACTTTTATATGAATTCCGAATCTTCCGGTTACTTCATCATGAAAAGCAGACGTTTTTAATTCAATCGGAATTAGATTCTCTCTCCGCTTTGTCCAGCCAAGGACGTCAATAAATGTGCCGGCTTCAAGGTCTTCAAATCCTTTACTCAGGAACATAAGTGCTTTTATCATTTTATCTCATCCATTTGAGCCGAAGCGGAGTAATAGTTTTTCTTTTAATCGCTTATTTAACAGCTTTCACTTTTTATATTTTACTCCAAATTAAACCTGCATCAAAATTAGAAATCCCCAAACTTGAGTGTAAGCATGCCTGTAATTCCCGTTAAATCTCCCGCTTTTGTTGTTTGATAATTAACTTCCGATACAAACCTGTAACCGACTCCAAAATCAACGCGCATAAACTCCGTAATATTAACTTCGAGTTTAATAGCCGGTTCGGCTACAAAAACAGGATTTAAAATAGAATGGTGTCCATAATATCTATTTTCCGTTATATAGCCGTCATAATTCCGATATGAAATTCCGCCAATCCCAATTAGAGTGTACGCCGATAAATGGAGAACATTCATCGGAGAAAAAATATATTCCAACTCCAGACCGCCATATCCGAACCGAAGGTAATCCGAGCTAACATAAATAATATCGTCT
>CAYNUJ010000126.1:0-3346 GCA_964400095.1 uncultured Melioribacteraceae bacterium | reverse complement strand
CGTTCAAATTCTTCTTTGTTAATTTCACCTTTTGCATATCGCTGTTTTAAAATATCCAAAGCTTTATCCGAAGTATCTTCCCTGTGATAGTGTCTATCGCTGTCAAACCAAGGCGGCGCCATTCTGCCTCTTCCGAAAATTAAGTAAACAACTACAAGCATAACAACAAACATTATTATCGGGAAAATCCACATCCCGCCTCCCCAAAAATATTCATGTCCCATTTTTCTACTCCTTCTCTTTTTATAGTATTATTTAATTTAGTCTTCATTATTTCATTCGCTGCTTGCATTTTCTGTTTCTGACGCTGAACTATCAGTAAATTCAGCTTTTATTTTTCCCGAAGCGGCAAGATGATTCAAGAAAAATTTAGCCGCATCTTTAGAAATTTTGAAATGCTCTGAGATATTAATAATATTAATCTCCTTCTCGTTTTGAATAAATTCAAATATTTCATCTTCAATACTTGCGAGCCATTCTTCAAACATCAATTTTATTTCGGGCGTCGCATAAAACGATATTTCCGATACTTTCGTAACCGTCTTTAAAACGTTCTGGCACATTTCCATAGGGTTAAAGTCGGAGTTACCTTCCATCATTTTTCGCATCATACCCATCATAGGCATTCCGCCTTTTTTGTTCATCATTTTTATTTCTCCTTCATTGATTGATTCATTATTCTAAACATTTTTTTCATCATAATTGGGAAAGGCATATCAAATTTATTTTCCCGCGGAAAAGTGAAGTTATGCTTTTCATTTAATTCCACTAACAAATGGTTGGTCAATTTAATTAAGTCGACAATTGCAGGCTCAGTTAGCTCATAAAACACAAACGAGCTTTTTCTCTCGGTTTTCACAATCTTATTGTTTTTTAATTCTTTTAAATGATGCGAAATCAGCGGTTGGGAAAGGTTTGTATCTTCAACTATTTTCGATACGGACTTTTGTCCCTCCGAAAGATATACAATGATTCTTAGTCTGTTTTCATCAGCTAAGGATTTGTAAAATGCTGCAATTTGTGTAAATAAAAATTCCATCTATTCCCCGTATATTAACATATAAATAAATATTTATATGTTAATATATTGAAATCTCACATATTTGTCAAGACTCTGCATTTAAATTCTATAATTAATCTTTTGGCTTAGACTTTTACAATCTTCATATCAGCAATAAAGTTTACGGGGTTCTTTAATGTAAATACAACCGGACATCTTTCCAGCGCCAATTTTTCAGCTTCCTTAATTTTTTCTTCCGGCGCATCGCTTTCCACATGCAAAATTACACGAACTTCTTCAATTACCGGTTCGTCGCTTACGCCAAATACTCGTGAAAAATTAATATCGGCTTCCAACGTAGTGAATAAGCTCTTAATTTGAACGCCAAGAGTTGAAGCCATAGTAGCGAATGTACCGGTGTAGCAAGAGATTAGCCCGAAAAAACAATAATGCATGGGACCCGGAAAGTTACCGCTCCCTCCCATAAACGTAGGATTGTCGACTTTGAATAAAGTAGTTCCTCCTTCAAATTCGATGCTGGATTGAAATTGAACTTCACTATCTGTTGCAATCCATTCTCCCTTAATTACCTGGGTCTCCTTAGCTGAAGAAGGATTAGTTTTAATTTGTTCTTCAAAAACTTTCACTTGTTGAAGATCTATATTATTTGTTCTCATTTGCAACTCCTTATATAGTAAATCCCATAAATGCGCTAAAGATTAAAATTCCAATAGCAAACTTCAGACAAATGTCGCATAATGCTTTGCGCCTGGCTCTCAATGAAAAGAACTCCGCCTCGCTTTCCGGTAATGGGTCTTCATCGGATTTGAATTGTGCAAATAGTTCCCGTAATTTAGGATTAATCTGAAAAAATATAATGAACATTATAACCATCATTCCAAAGACTGATAATAATTTCAGGCTAACTGCCGTCCAAGCAATAACGCTTAATTCCTTAAAACTACCCGCAAAAGTATAATGGTTCAAAGGCATGCCAAGACCTGTGATAATTAGCGTTGTAATAAAAACTATACAATATGGGGCGTTCCCTTGAAGTGTATCTTCCACTACTTTATCAAGTTCATAAAAAAGCTTTGGTCCGTATTGTCCTCTCTTTAAAACTAAAGCCCTATTGTAAAATGGCGCCGCTGCGCATCCAACCAACGCAATATTATGTAAAGCCAATAAAATACTATGTATTATTTGCTCGACCATTTTCCTTTTCCTTATTTTTGTTTGTAAAAATAATTTTATTGTTAAAACGTTAGAACTTTATCCGCCTCGACTGTCCAACCGGAAAACTCTTTCATGTTGCTTATTTCAACCCCTTCAATAAGTTTTAGCTCTGAAATTCCTCTTGCTTCGGAGCAACTTCCGCAAGCCTTTACCAATCCGCCTTTGTTTACAACGGACTTCAACATTCTTTCGATATTATAATATCCGTTCGGCGTTTTCTGATTTGGTATTGCACACCCAACAGCGTCAGCCAATAGAAAGATTCTAACTTCAACTTCAGCGTGTTTTTTTTGCAATGTCATCGCCATTCTCAGCGCATTGTAAGCTTTCTCGGTCCCATACGGCGCATCATTAATTACAATTAAAATTTTCATTCAATATTTTCCTTTATTATTTATTTGTTTACTCGCTTCTCATTCCATTAAAATTTATAGGATTATTCTACTGAATAACCGGCTTCTCTCCATTCCGGTAATCCTTCCTCTAAACGCGAAGCATCATACCCTTCATCATGAAGTATTTTAATTGCTTCGGGAGATAAAACACAATAAGGTCCGCGACAGTAGGCAACAACTTCACGGTTGTGGGGAATTTCATTTATGCGCTCTCTAAGTTCGGATAGCGGTATTGAAATAGCGCCGGGAATATGTCCGCTGCTAAATTCTTCTTTCGGTCTTACGTCAAGCACTATTACATCATCGGATTGAATATGAGACCATAATTCTTCCTTGCTCATAGCATTCATTGCATTTCTCTCTTCAAAAAAATCTTTTAAGACTTCCCGAATTTCGGCAACGCGATTTTCGGCAAGAGATTGTAAACCTTTCCAGCAATTAAAAACTTGTTCATCGGAAAGTCTATAGTACATTCTCACGCCGTCGCGACGGCTTTGGACAAGTCTTGCATTCTTTAATATTTGTAGATGACGGGAAGTATTCGGAAATGTTGCTGATATTTGCCGGGATAAAGTTTCCACGTCTTTCTCGCCCTGCTCCAGGATATCTATGATCTCTAATCTCTTAGGGCTGGAAAACGCAGTAGCAATATTTGCAAATTGCTGAAATATTAAATCTTTGAATTCTCTTGATTTCATGAAATATTCGCCTTGTT
>CAYNUJ010000125.1:0-9248 GCA_964400095.1 uncultured Melioribacteraceae bacterium | reverse complement strand
ATTAAAAAAATCAATGTGGAGAACTTTTTGCTCTTGACATTAATCCTTTAATATGCGTTCCATTGAGTCCTCTCTTATCCATTCATCCAACTATCCAATCATCCTGGGTACAGTATTAAATCATTTCTTCTATGATTGCTCGATTAAATAATTCCCACAAAAGTAGTGATTCAATAAATTTTTCTCTGATTTAAGAATTAACCTGTCAAATATCAACAAATACCGAATTTTTTCGTAAGAAACGGATTGGTATATTTTTTGTTCTTTCTATAAGGCAAAATCTGGTAATTTGAGCAATTTATTCACGGAATATTCCGAATAATTTTTTTGAAATCAAATATCGGGTCGATTTTTATTTATTTGTAAAAGGTATTTTTAGAAACCTTTGAATAACTGACAAAAGGAAGTTTAGCAAAGGCTTCTTTTACTTAAGTGTGATGGATACGCCTAAATTCTTAAATTATATAACAAATATCAGTTCCGACATTTATATTCCGCCGGAGGAAATCGAAAATATATTAAAGTGTGATAAAGAGTCCTCCGAATCATTCCTTTCCGACGCTCAAAAACATTTCGCGCTATTCGGAGACCGGAAGGTTTATTTGAGTGGAATAATCGAGCTTTCGCGTATATATGAGAAAAATTCTTTTGTCAAATCTTTCTATCGGCAGGGAATTATTCAGGAAAACTACTGTATGAGTTCGGAAGAAATAATTTCCGCGGCAAGAGATATTATTAATTCGGGGATAAAAAATATTATTCTTATCGCTCAAAACGATCCCTTTTATAACAGGGATATGCTTTCTTATATTATTTATTCAATTAAGCAAATATCGGACGTTTCGATAACTCTTTCACTCGGCGAGCGAAATCCGGAAGATTACAAAACCTGGAAATATTCAGGAGCCGACAGATATTTAATTTATAATACCGATTGCGCGGATGAAGGTAAGAATCGTGGATTTAACTTTTCCATGAATTGGCGGAAACATCTTGCTCTGCTGAAAAGTATTGGATACGAAATCGGCGCGGGGATTATACTTACGGATTCGGAAAGTAAAATAAAAAATATCGCGGAAACTATTTTATTTGCAAAGGAAATCGGATGCGATTCTTTCGTTATTAATCCGCACTCGTCTGTAGTTCGAAAATCGAACGCGGAAGAATTTTCACTTTTAACCTTAAAAACAATAGCGATCGCAAAAATTGTTTTGAAAAACGTCTTTTTACCCGCGGTAATTTCGCTGGATACTTTAATGGAGAGGGGGATCGAAAAAGCTCTGGAAGCGGGTGCGAATGTTATTATGCCGGATTATACGCCTGAACCTTACAGAGCTGATTTATATGATTATTTTAACGGTCAATGCAAATATAACGATCCAACGAGATGTTTAGCGTGTTTGAGGAGTAGAATTGAAGCCCTCGGCAGAACAATTGAAAACGGGAAAGTGGAATCGGTTAATAGAGAGATAAGGAATCATAGCTGAAAGTTTTCTTAAGTCATAAAAATTTACTCATTGATTAATCTAATTTTTTATATCTTTTCCGCATTGATTTTTTTGATATATGCAATATTTCATATACATATTTCATTTAAAATATTTCATATGCAATATTTACGGGGAAGGAAATGAAATTAAAATTATTTACAGCAGTTCTTTTTTTAAGCGTGTTTGTTTTAGCTTGTTCATCCGTTAACGATAAAGATATTTACGAAGCGGGAAAAAAGAAAATTGAAAATCGCGATTATGCCGGCGCCGTTGCCGATTTTCAAAAAATAGTCAACGAATATCCCGACGGGGAGTATGGCGTAAACGCGCTTTATGAGTTGGCAAAATTATACCACGGTCATGTTATTAGCGCTATTCCCAAAAAGGAATCGCTTTCCAAAGCGGTTGAATTATATAAATTGGTTTCCGAAAAGATACCGAATTCTACCGAAGGGGAAAAATCGCTGTTTATGGCTGGCTTTCTTGAAGCTAACGAATTGAATAAAATTAAAGACGCTGAAAAAACATATAAGTTATTTCTTGAAAAATATCCCGACAGTCCTTTAGCCGCTTCCGCTAAAGAGGAGATAAAAAATTTAGGGGTGCCGCCGGAAGAGATACTTAAGGCGAAAGTTTCTACGGTTAAATGACCGTGACTAAAAAAAAACTTGAATACAAAAAGTATCTCGATCCGCAATTCGTTTCAAAAATTAAGTCGTTAGAACTAAGGGCAAAGCTCGTTGTGGAAGGTTTTAAAGTCGGGCTGCACCGCAGTCCGTACCACGGATTCAGCGTCGAGTTCAGCGAGCATCGTCCTTACATGCAGGGAGATTCCGTAAAAAATATTGATTGGAAAGTTTACGGAAAAAGAGATAAATTTTTCATAAAGCAATATGAGGAAGAGACGAATCTCATTTCGCATTTACTTCTCGATTCCTCGGCGTCGATGAATTACAGCTACGGCGGAAGAATTACAAAACTCGAATACGGCAAAACCCTCGCGGCGGCTTTGAGCTATCTTATGATAAATCAGCAGGATTCCGTCGGTCTTTCTTTATATGCCGAAAAAGTTAAAAAATATCTTCCTCCCAAAGCAAACCGAGTTTATATCAGGCAGATTATCTCTGTGATCCAAAATGCCGAAGCGGGGGATAAAACTCTAACGGCTGAAAGTTTGAACTCGGTGGCGGAAAAAATTACCAAGAGAGGAATGGTTATTATTATATCAGATTTGCTGGATGATCCGGCGTCAATAATGAATGCGCTTAAACATTTTCATTTCAAACGAAGCGAAGTGATTGTTTTTCAGGTTCTCGATCCGAGCGAACTGGGATTTGATTTCAAAAAAGATTCCCTTTTCATTGATTTGGAAACAAATGAAAGAATTTCCACTCAGCCGTATCAAATTCAAAAAGCTTACCGGGAGGCGATTGGAGATTTTATAAGCAATATAAAGAAGGAGTGCCTGAATTTCGGCATAGAATACAATCTGATTACTACCGACACTCCGTTCGACAAAGCTTTGTTCAGCTATTTCAGAAAAAGAAGCAGACTCAATTAAATAAGCAGATTTTTCACTTCCTCGAAGTAACGATCGGCAAATTTTTCGGCTTCATCTTCAGTTTTTGCTTCGGCAATGCACCTAATAATCGGCTCGGTATTTGATTTTCTCAAGTGAACCCAGTGGTCTTCAAAATCAATACGTAGTCCGTCAGAAGTGTTTATTTTTTCGCCGGAATATTTTTCCTTTAATTTATTAATGACTTCGTCCGGGTCGGAATTTCCAATAGCGATTTTCTTTTTACTTATGAAGTAAGCCGGTATCGCGTTTTTCAGTTCGCTCATTGTGCCGCCGAACTCGAGTAAATGCTGAAGCATAATTGCAGCGCCGACAAGCGCGTCTCTTCCGTAATGTAGTCCGGGATAAATAACTCCGCCGCTGCCTTCGCCCCCAATAACCGCGTTAACTTCTTTCATCATTTTCACAACATTGGCTTCTCCCACCGGCGACCGGAAAACTTTGCATCCTTCAGCCGCGGCAAGGTCGTCAACCGCGCGGGAAGTTGAAAGATTAACGACTACATTTCCTTTTTCTTTAGACAGTATAAACCTGACCGCCTGAGCGATTGTATTTTCCTCGCTAAACGGTTCGCCTTTATCGGTTATCAGTACAAGCCGGTCGACGTCGGGATCGACAACTATTCCGATATCCACATTATTTTCTTTCACGGCTTTCATTGTATCGCCGAGATTTTGCGGAATCGGCTCCGGCAGGCGGGGAAAAATTCCCGATTTTTCGCAATTGATTTTTACAATTTCGCACCCGAGCGCATCGAGCAATTGAGGCATAATATAAGCTCCGGCTCCGTTTACGCTATCGAGCAAGACTTTAAATTTCCGCTTTTTAATTTGATCGACGTCGATGTGTTTCATATTCAGAACATCGTTCATGTGATTTGTTAATCCCTCGGTGTAATTTTCTTCCTTGCCTAAGCGTTCCCAGCGTTTATATGAATTCCCGGCGGAGTCGAGAAGCGTTAATATACGTTCATTTTCTTCAGGCGTCATAAACTCGCCCGTTTTGTTAATGAGTTTTAACGCGTTCCATTCATTTGGGTTATGGCTTGCGGATATGGAAATACCGCCTGCGGCGTTTAATAATTTTACGTTATAGAGAACCGTGGGAGTGGGACATACTCCGATATCAATTACGTCGAATCCTTTTGCCATAAGAGTTCCGGCTACTAAGTTGTAAACCATTCTGCCTGTTATTCTGCCGTCTCTGCCGATAACTATTTTTCCGCCGCCGCAAAAATCCGCGTATGCGGAAGTATATTTTACTATTATAGCGGGATCGAGTCCGTCGCCTATTATCCCTCTTATTCCGGAAACTGAAACCATTAAAGTACCCACTGATTCTCCTTTGATGTTATGCAACAAAATTTAACATTTAAATTTAACTTAAAATATCGATTAGAAAAATGTGAACGCGGGAAATATTTTTTACAAAGAGATATTACTGAAATTTAGAAAATTCATTTCAATTCAGATTTATGACTATTGTATCCATTATTGAGAAGCCGATTTTTCCCAAAATTTTAAGCATTTGCAAATAAATATCAACAGTAGTATTTTTACAAGCTCATAAATTAGACTAAGGCAGATGCTGAATCTGAAAGACAAATCAAATATCATATCTAATAAAATCTTAGGTACCCATATGAATCAATCTTTACGCAATATAATTGTAATAATTCTATTATTATTTGCGGGCATTATCTACGCCGGCAACACGGGTAAAATATCCGGGACGGTTAAAGATAAAGATACCGGCGAAGCATTGCCGTTTGCCAATGTTATGGTTGACGGAACATCGCTCGGCGCCGCTTCAGACATCGACGGGAACTTTACAATCCTTAATATCCCTCCGGGGATTTATTCGGTTACCGCTTCGGTGCTCGGTTATCAGAAGCAGTCTTATAAGGACGTTCGCGTGAACGTTGATTTTACGACCCGGTTGAATTTCACTCTTGAGTCAGGTTCCATTGAAATGGAAGCCGTTATTGTCCGCGGCGAAAGGAACCCATTGATAAGGCAGGATTTAACGAACCCTCAGGTAGCTATTACCAAAGAAACCATAGATCAGCTGCCGATCGATCAAATATCGGACGTAATAAAATTAACCGCCGGCGTGACGGTTGACGACGACGGTTCAATACATATTAGGGGCGGGTTCGGCAATGAAATTTCTTATACGCTCAACGGAGTTTCTTTGAACGATCCGTACGGCAACAACCGTTCTGTGGGACTTGCAACGAACGCTGTTCAGGAAGTGTCGTTATCCGCCGGAACGTTCAGCGCGGAATACGGCAACGCTCTTTCCGGTGTGGTAAATTATGTTACCAAGGAGGGGGGAGATAAATATTCTTTCAGCTTAAGAGGTTACGCGGGAGATTTTGTAAGCGACAGAACGGATCTCTTAGATAATATTGACGCAATCGATCCGCTCAACAGGGGGCGTATGGAAGCTACATTCGGCGGACCGATCCCGGGTACAAATAAAAAATTAAAAGTATTCGCTTCAGGCGTTTACGAAAATTTCAAGGGCAACATTTACGGCAAAAGAATTTACAATCCTTCCGATTCTTATCTTACTCGGGAAGCTTTTAACGGCGACGACCCGCGTAATGGCGTTTTTACCGACCCCTATTTTTTCAATCCTTATAATGAGAACAGCAACGGATTGCCTACCGGGGACGGCGCCATTGTTCCTATGAATACGTTTACAAGCTATAATTTCCAGGCTAATATAAGTTACCGCCTGTCAAGTTTGGTTAGATTGAAATACGAGGCGGTTTATAATTCGGGAGAGTCCAGAAGGTATTCGAGAGCGTATAAATTTAACCCCGACGGGCAGGGTAAAAATTTCAGCGACGGTGTGATTCACACTTTCGATTTCATTCATACGATAAACGATAAAATTTTCTACACTTTAAAAGCTTCCTACGGTTACAACCAGGGCAAGCGTTATCTTTATGAAAATGTTGACGATCCGAGGTATCTGCCTTCTTTATACCGCCGCGGAATAAGCACTACCGGTTTCCTTTCCGGCGGAACGGATAATTCGCGTTTCCGGCGTACGACAAAAACAATGACGCTCAAAGGCGATATGGTGGCTCAGTTATTCGATAATCATGAAATCAAGGTTGGTTTTGAAACCCGGTTTCACGAGTTATTTGTGGAAAGCTACAGTGTGCAGGTGCGTAATGCCGACGGAAGCAATATAATTACAGACGATCTTCTCTACGACAGCACGTTATCAATAATTCGGTATAAACCGAACCCAAATACAGAGCCGTCTTTGATTACAACGTATAAAAAATATCCCGTTGACGCGGCTATTTATGTTCAGGATAAAATAGAATTGGCAAAAACTTTGATTTTAAACCTCGGATTAAGATATGAATATTTCGATCCGAAATCGGATTACAATCCGAATGTTTCCGAAGACCTGCAGCATAAACTTTTCGGGAATATAACCCAGAGTAATATTCCTTCCACTGTTAAACATCAGCTTTCGCCGAGAATAAGCGTATCATTCCCGATAACCGATAGAGGCGTAATTCGATTCAGTTACGGACATTTTTATCAGAACGGTTCGCTTGCTTCGTTGTACAGAAACCACGATTATTATGTTACAAACGTCGGGTCTGTTCCCACTTTCGGCGATCCGAATGTAAACTTGCAGAAATCGGTTCAGTACGAAATGGGACTTCAGCAGGCTTTAACGGATGATTTTAAATTCGATTTAACCGGTTATTATAAAGACGTCCGCGATTATATTTATACGCAGACGGTTTATACGGCTACGGGAAGAGAGTATAGAATTCTTACTAACTTAGCTTATACAAATGTACGGGGAATAACGCTTTCGTTTTATAAAAGACGTTCTCCGGGAAGTTTATTCGACGCTAGAGTGGATTATACATTTCAGATTGCCGAGGGAAACAGAACTTATCCTACGGATGAGTTATTCTTCAGCGAAGTATCCGGCAAGCAGACGGAAACATATCTTGTGCCTATCGGATTCGACCGTCAGCATGTTATCAATGCTTCTATCGGGTTAACGGAACCCGGCGACTGGTCGGCGGGAATTATCGGCAATATCCAAACCGGAACGCCTTATACTCCTATATTGCCGACGACATTACCGAATATTATTACTTACGAACAGAATTCGGGCAGACAAACTCTTCAATGGAATGTGGATTTGAAATTCGAAAAATATTTTACCGTTGGAGATTTCAGATACTCGGTATTTGTACAAGTTAACAATATGTTCGATACACAGAACGAACTTTTTTCTTACGCAAGCAGCGGAAGAGCGCTTTCGGCAGTTGAAGAAACTTCCGATGCATTCCAATTCCAGGATATACGGAGAAGGATAGAAAAGGGAGACCCTGGATTGTTCGGTATAGACCAAATTGACGGTTATTATTCCAAACGTCCGGAAAGGGTTAACCGTCCCCGCGAAGTTCGTTTAGGTTTTACGGTTGTTTTTAATTAAGAGTGAAAATGAAAAAAGGAATTATAGATATGAAGATTAAAATGAATTTAATAGTTCTTTTATTAACTGCCTTAATTGCATTTTCCTCTGTGCGGGCGCAGGAGACTGACCAATACGGAAATCCTCTGCTGAAGAAATTGTCGGAGGAAGACGCTCAGAGAATTTTTGGAGATCAATATGCGCCGAAGTTTTTCAAAACAAACGGCGATCCGAGGCTGATAAAAGAATCGGTTATTAACGGTAATAAAATTACCACTATTCTGTTTAACTACGGTTCAATTACCGCTCCTAACAGATTGGGAAACATAGCCGACCTTGTTTGGCAGGGCTTAGGCTACGGATTTGAATTCGGACCTCTCGCAGCCGCCGAAGTGGTTGACGATTCGGGCAATATTGCTCATATTGTTGACGATTCTTTTATAAGAACGTTTCAAGGCGATTACGATCCGACCGGAACCGTAAAATGGGGATGGCTGCCGAAAGCGGGGTTTGTTGACTCTACCCAAGACGAAATCGCGCGTTTAAGCATTGGAGATTCCAATGGCGACGGCAAACCCGATTCGTGGCCGGATAGCTGGTACAACCCTGGAGCCGGAAAATATCTGTGGCCCGCGTTTTTGGGTGACCAGGCAACGGCGCCGGACGAAGAAGTATTTTATGTTGTGGACGATTTTACAAACGCGGAATATAAATATTCTCCATTCCCCGGCGATACTACAAGAACCGGGCTTGGTCTTGATATGGCAGTTCGCGTTATACAGTTTAATAATCCTCTCGCCGAAGATATTTTATTCCTTGTTTATCAGATTACCAACGCGAGCGAAAAGGATTTAACAAAAGCGTTTTTCGGCATGCACGGCGATCCTCACGTTGGAGGACCCGGGGATTACGGAGACGACCGGGCGGGATTTGTCGATCCGTTCGGGAAATCGCTTCAGGACGGTGATTTTCCTCAGAGAGCGAGAAATATGGTTTATTCGTGGGACGACGACATGACGGGAATGTTTGGTTTAACCGCCGGATATTTCGGGTGGAAATTCCTCGAATCTCCTTCCAACGCCACGGATAATTTTGATAACGACGACGACGGTATTACCGATGAGAACCCTGAAAACAGTTCCGGGCAGTTTATAGATGGAGCCAGCATTCCTTTAACAACAGGCATTTCCGATTTAGCGAAATATACAGCGGTTTACGGCGCCCCGAAACCCCGCTACGAAGGCGATGAAGACGGAGATTGGGACGTGGATAAGAATGACATCGGAATCGACGGAATTGGACCGGATTCGCCTAACTATCCCGGCGCCGATTTCGGCGAAGGAGACGGCAAGCCTTCGCAGGCTTGGTATTCGGACATTGACGGAAACGGCGCTTATGATTTCGGCGAACCGCTGAGCGAAGACAGATTGCCGGGATATAAATGGGCTGGTTCCGAACCGAATTTCGGCTTAAGAGATATTTCCGAATCGGACCAGATTGGGTTGTCGAGCTTTCACGCCGCAACTTATACTAATTCACTGCCAAATGTTCCGCTTAACGACCCGTTGATGTGGGAATGGCTCTCTTCGGATACGATTGATACAGCTCAGGAACTTCTTTCTCAGCCGGGTGATAATGTATTCAATTTCGGCACTGGACCTCTTTCGCTGAGCGTTGGAGCAACGCAGAGATTTTCTATGTGTATTCTTTTC
>CAYNUJ010000124.1:0-9281 GCA_964400095.1 uncultured Melioribacteraceae bacterium | reverse complement strand
TTTCGCAAAGTCTTTTATTGTTTTTTTCAGAATTTAAAATTCTACGGCATTAATCGTATTTAATTTTTAAATCGTCTTTGTTCCAAGTTTTTTCTTCCTCTTCCCAGTCATATTTTTTGTAGGGATCGCTTTTTCTGAAAACAAAAGATAAAATAAATCCTACCGAGCTGCCGTAAAAATGAGATTCATATGAAATTTTTTGGTCGATAGGAAAAATTCCCCAGACAAGTCCGCCGTAAAGAAAAACCACAAGAAGCGCAACCGTTATGGCTCTTACATCCCGCCTTATAACGCCGCTGAAAAACAAAAAAGAAGCCAGTCCGTACACCAATCCGCTAGCGCCAATATGGTAAGCGGGTCGGGCAAAAAGCCAAACTAAAATATTCGTGAATAAATAAATCATCGGAATTACTCTGCCGGAAGTTTTCGGATAGAAATAAATTACAGCCGCGCCCATTATAATTAATGGAAAGAAATTTGAGTAAAGATGATTAAATCCGGAGTGTATCAACGGGGCTGTAATAACGCCTATTAAGCCGGAGACACGGCGCGGAAAAATTCCGAGAAATGTTAAATCTATTGACGTAAGAGATTCGATTAACCGGATGTTTAATATTAAAATGCCGAACAAAACAGGCAGAAAAAAGGATTTTAACAGCCTACGGTTTTCGGCATCCATTTTAGTTTAATCTTCGGTTGAAAAATATGCTTTCATCGGAGTGAAATAATGATCCTTCCAACCCTTTCTGTATTTCTTGCCGTCGCCTTCCGGAATATTAGTATGAACAATAGTTACTTTTGTCCCTTCCTTGATAGGATCAATTAAAATTTCAACTCTTGAATCTTCCGCGGCTTCCGGAAAATCTGTCGATCGCCAGGATTGGATAATTCTGTTAAATCTATATAAACCTAAATTTTTTCCCGAAATATAACCGTCCCATGCGGTAAATTCACTGTCCACCAGTCGTTCAATTTTTGCAGGGCTGCCGGTAAAAGCGGTGTGCTTTTCACTGTTCAACCATGCTTCGTAAACTTCTCTCGGTTTAGCCGGTAATTTAACGGAAAGCTTAATAGCGTCTGACATAATTATTCCTCAATATCGAATTGTTTATTTTTATTTCAGAAACAAAATATTAAATATTTGAATAATATTCCATTGTTTGTTCTTTAAACAGCTTATTTCCGGCATTAAAACATCAAGCCGAGCAGCAAAGACACGGGTTTCTTGGGATTATAAAAAAACAATTATTTTTGCGTCCTTCATTATTGACCTTGATTTTAAGCGTGTTTTTATAAATCTTTTGTCTCGAATTAAGCGTATTTTTGAATATGAGGTAAAAATGAAGAAATTAGTCGGCTTGCTGATGATAATTTCATTAAATTATTTAACTACGGCGCAAACGTTTACGGCTAAATACGGCGGAGAGTTTTTGTCCCTCGGAGTTGGGGGTAGAGCGCTTGGAATGGGCGGAGCAAATGTGGCTGTGGCAAACGACGTAAGCGCGGGGTATTGGAATCCAGCCGGGCTTGCAAGGTTAAATTATCCTCAAGTTCTATTGATGCACGAAGAACATTTCGGGAATTTGGTTAATTATAATTATGCCGGCGTCGCTATTCCCTACGGTAAAGATATGAGTTTCGGGATAAGCGCCATAAGGTTAAGCGTGGACGGCATTCCCGACACAAGAGAAGCGCTGATAGACAAAACCACCGGACAAGTTATTTACGACATATCAAATCCTAACGGAAGATTAGATCCCAACAGAATAAAAGAATTCAGCAATACGGATTACGCTTTTTATTTTTCGTTCGCCAAGAGACAGACGGATAAGTTTTTTTGGGGAGCGAACGTTAAGATAATAAAAAGAGATATAGCGGAATTCAGCGCGCTGGGCATCGGATTCGACGTGGGAGCTTTTTATAATCCGTTCGACAAACTTTACCTCGCGGCTAATTTAACCGACGCAACCACAACGATAGTAGCTTGGAGCGGCAGCGGCAGAAATGAATTGATTACCCCGACAGCGCGGCTGGGCGCTGCATATGGAGTTGAGTTTATGGGAATTAACGTTCTCCCCGCAATCGATTTTGATATTCGTTTTGAAAACAGAAAATACGCTTCAACTTTTAATTTGGGTCCCGTAAGTTTCGACGTAAAAACCGGCATCGAATTTAATTATAAAAATATTTTTGCCGTTAGAGGCGGATACAACGACGTGAAACAATTTACTATTGGAGCCGGAGTTAAATTGCCGAAATTAAATATTGATTATTCCTTCGCAAGGTTCAGCGGGAATCAGGACGAAACGCTGCCCGCGTCCCATAGAATTTCTTTGATGCTTACATTGGAAGAACCGAAATTTTTAAGAGAAGGAATTTAATTTCAAAAAGGAAGTAGGCTTAAATCCACATTTCCTCCGGTAAAAATTAATCCAATCTTTTTCCCTTTGAAAAACGACTTGTTTTTTAAAACAGCGGCTAGAACTATTGCAGAAGAAGGTTCGATAATAATTTTCATTCTTTCCATTATTAATCGCATTGCTTTAATAGTTAAGTTATCGTCAACCGGAATAATTGAATGAATGTGATTTTTTAGTATTTCAAAAGTTTTATTGCTTAAGGGAGTTCTTAATCCGTCGCAAATTGTTTTCGGATTATCCTGCGGATAAAGCTGATTATCTTTAACGGAGCGGAAGGCGTCGTCGGCTCCGGAAGGCTCCGCGCCGATTATTACCGTGTTCGGCGATGAATATTCCGCCGTTAAACACGTTCCGCTTGCTAAACCCCCCCCTCCAATCGGAGTAATTATGAAATTCAAATCGGGAACTTCGTCGAGCAATTCTTTCGACGCGGTTGACTGTCCGGCGATTACGGTGTAATTATTATAAGAATGAATAAAAGTTAAACCATGCTTTTCAACCAAACTTTCAGCGGTACGCTCCCTGCTTTCTATTGTCGGTTTGCAGAATTCAATTTCAGCGCCGTAACTTTTCACGGCGTTTTTTTTAATAACCGGCGCGTTTTCCGGCATAACAATAACGGCTCTTGTTCCCAACATAGCCGCCGCTTTTGCTATCGCCGCGGCATGGTTTCCCGATGAATGCGTAATCACTCCGCGGTTTAATTCATCTTCGTTTAACGAAAGAACTGCATTTACCGCTCCGCGAAATTTAAAAGCTCCAACATGCTGGAAGTTCTCGCACTTAAAATAGAGTTCGGCTCCGGAAATTTCGTTTAATAGGTGTGATGTTAAAACCGGAGTGCGGCGCGCGTATTTTTTTACTCTCTTATACGCAAAACGTAAATCGGAGGCTGCGGGAACATTATCTAAAAAAGGCATTTATCTAATCCCGCTTAATGGCGTTCCAAATAAAATCCACATGATTTCCGGCGGCTTTTACCGACGATTTCAGTCCCCCTTTATCTGCGCCGGATAAATATTCAATTCTCAGCACATACAGATAAGAGATAAATTCATTTGCGAGAAGATCCGGGTCGAATTTTTTTATAACGTTATAGTTGCTGAACTGCTTGAAGATTACAACCCAAATTTTCCGCAAATCCTCAAAATATGTTGCGAGGGAAAAGCTGTACTCGCCGTGATCCCTAAAATGCTCGAGCATCAGCAGACGAATAATTTTCCTTTCGTGAGGCGAATCCCAATACTTCAATATTTTTTCACAAAAACGTTTCATAAATACGGGAGGATTCTCAATCTCATCGAGAAGTTCTTCTGAAATTAGTTTTGCGCTTACGCTTATATTTCGGTATTCCTCAATAAGCGCTTGAAGTATTTCCTCTTTCGACTTAAAATGATTGTAAACCGAACTTTCTCTGATGCCTACTTGACGCGAGATCATTCGAATTGAAGTGCCTGCGAATCCGTTGCGGCTGAATAAATCCAGCGCGGCTTTAAATATTTCTTTTTTGGTTGTGTTCTCTTTCATCATCACAATCGCAATTAGTTTACTCTAAAATATAAAAAATTATCTAATTATTGTAACCGTATCTTTGAACGAAAGACACCGCGTCCGACGAATTAAAGAACAAAGTTATAAAATTGAATATGAAAATCCGGCGCGCAGCCATCTGCCCGGCAGCGCTACTCCCGAAACATCAAAGTAATCGACGTCGAATAAATTAAAGGCGGAGACAAAAAAACGATATTCGCTAAATGCTTTTATTAATTTCAGGTCGGAAATAAAAACGTCCGAATAGTTTTCTCTATCCTCATAGCGGAAAGCCCAATTGAATTTTATTCCCAGCATAGTAGGATGGGTAACGTTTAAAACTGCTTGGCGCCTGAGGTATTTTAACGCGTAACGGCTTTCGAATGGTTCCTTCTTTCTGTTCGATGCAAGGTATGTATATTGAACGCCAAGCGCGTCAACTATACCTGATAGAGCGTTTGGCTTTAACGTAACAGACAGTTCCAGCCCGGAAGTATTTAGATTTGAAATATTTCTAACGCGCCATTTTTCTTTCGGATCGTATCTGATCCAGTCAATAATATTTCTGCCGTTATTGCCGAATACAGAAACGCTTAAATCAATTTTACTTCCAAAGTACGAAACGCCTATTTCGGAATTTAGAGTCTCCTCGCTTTGCAGCGCGGGATTTCCCAGGGTTGCCGGATCGTTATAAAACAATTCGGTATAAGTTGGAATTCTGAAAGCTTTGCCGACAGAGCCGAATAATTTAAATTTCTCGTTTAGCAAATAGCTAAAATCAAAACCAGGCCAAATTTTCCAGCCGATTAAATCATAATTATAAATGAATCCGCCGAGAGAGACGGATAAATTTTTTACCGGAGAAAAAAGATGCTCCAGAAAAACACCCTTGTTGTTTCGGGAATGATTTCCCAAATTATTCGACGTTATCTCGTCAAAGATAAATTCTCCACCCACAGCCGTCATTCCGAGCGAAGATGAAATTGTGATTTGGACCTCCGTTCCAAATGTGTTTGTTTTATGATTGTTTCTGTAGAACGAAGGGTTTTCGTAATTAAGCATAAAATCGTCGTTGTTCCCGCGGTAAAAAATTTTAACTTCGTTTGAAATTTGTCCCGACGAATAGATTATTTTAGCGCTGGCGAATCTTGTCGTCGTTCGTTCCCATTGATTCGGAAAACGGGATGTGTAAAAACTATTCGCGCCGAATTTTTTATCGTTATACCCGAACAAACCTTTTATAACGAACTTTCCGAAGGAATACGAATTTCCGTAGGAGAATATTTCGCTTTCATAATTTGTGTTGTGAATGTAGCCGTCGCTTTTTTTCCGCTCGTAGGAAACGCGGTTGAAAAACCCTGCCGCGTTATAGTTGCCGGAAATACGCGCCCCGTAATATCCGTATTCGCCACCCTCAACATTAACTTTTGCGCGGTTATCGCTAATGGATTTCGTGATAATATTAATTACGCCGCTAAAAGCGTTCGGTCCGAAAGATTTGGATCCCTGCCCTTTAAGAATTTCTATTCTTTCAATATCATCAATAGTGACAGGCAAATTCATTGTGTGGTGACCCGTTTGAGGGTCGTTTACAATTACTCCGTCTATCATAACAAGCGTTTGTTCAAAACCGCCGCCGCGGATATTTATATCGGCTTGAATACCGTCTATACCGCGCTGCTGTAAGTCAACGCCGGCAACGTACTGAAGCAAATCAGGCACGCTGCTTACCGCCATTGCGGCGATCCGCTCCGAAGTGAGCGCTATTACCGACCGGGCTGATTCGGACGCCAAGACAGGAAGTCTTCCGGCTGTGACGGTTAATTCTTCCAATTCATATTTTAAAGTATCTTGCGCATAAATTATATGCATGGCGGACAACACAAGCAGAGCCGCAATACGAATAAAACGGGACATAGTTTTCACTCCTAAGAAATTAAGTTTTTAAAATTATTGTTGGGTATTTAAATGAGGCAGGTTTTAATCAAAGAGCTATGAACCGTTTAACGAAATCGCTTCCGCTAAACGGTTCAAATATCAATTATAAATTTATAATATCGCTGTAAATAATAAAAGCCATAAGCATCAGCAGAATAACAAAACCGACATTTTGAATGGCAATTTTCACCTTAATGGGCAATTCGCGTTTAATCAATCCTTCAATCAGAAGAATTACAAAATGCCCGCCGTCTAAAACGGGGAAAGGAAGAATATTAATAATTGCCAGACTAAGCGAAAGCATCGCGAGGAAATATAAGAAAGAGACGATACCGGAATCGGCGGACTTAGCCGCGAACTGAGCGATTTTAACAGGACCGCCGAAAACTTGTCCGAAAGCCACCTCGCCGGTCATAACGTTTTTGAACATGGCGAAGGTGAGCATCGTGTATCTTCCAATGTCGCTTATGCTTTTTGCAAACGATCTGAAAAATCCGAAGGAAACATATTTAAACGGTCCGGTGTAAATGTCCGCAATTGCAATTCCAATTTTACCTTGAATTCCAGGATTTACAGTCGTAACAACCGTATCTTTATCCCTCAAAAGAACAAGCGGTATGTCGGTTTCCTTATTAGAAGTAATAATCTTCACAACATCCTTGCTGCTTTGAACTGCGGTATTGTTAATGCTAAGCACAATGTCTCCAGGGGCAATGCCCGCGATATTTGCCGGAGAACTTTTCATCACATCTGATATGTAAGGCTGAGTTTGGTTAAAAGGCAGATTGAGTTTTTCCGCAGAGGAGCCGGACAGATATTTATGCGGAACCGTGAACGATACTTTTTCGCCGTTTCTCTCGAGAGAGAGGTCAACGCTTTTACCGAGATTATCTACGAACAAATATTGTGTAAGCTCATCCCAGTTGTTAATTTTTTTGCCGCTTACCGATAAAATTTTATCTCCGGTTTTAAATCCCGCCTCGGCGGCGATAGACCCGGGTTCAACAAGACCGACCTGGGTTGTAAGAATAACCTGTTTGCCTTGAATAAAATTGGATCCCCAAAAGATAATGACGGTAAGCAATAGATTCATCAAAACTCCGGCGGTAATGACGAATAATTTTTGATAAGTAGGTTTCGATCTAAATTCATGCGGCTGCGGTTCTTTGTCAACAAAATCAGTGTCGAAGCTTTCGTCTATCATTCCGGATATTTTTACGTATCCGCCCAAAGGCAGCAAACTTATCCGATAATCGGTATGTCCTTTTTGGTCGAATTCTTTGGGTAATTCTCCCCAAGTAAAACCGTTAACCTTGTTCCATCCAAATAGTCTTTTGCCGAAACCTATTGCAAAAACATCCGTCTGAATACCGCACATTTTAGCGGCGGCAAAATGACCGAACTCATGTATAAAAACAAGAATACCAATTGTCAGTATGAAATAAAAAATATAATCCATTTAATTTGTAACTCCTCAGTTGTAAATACTTTCGGCAAACTCCCTTGTTTGACGGTCGCACTCAAAAATTGTTTCCACGTTGGGACTGTGAGATATTTCAATTTTATCCAAACACGATTTAATCAGTTCAGGTATTTGCGTAAATTTAATTTTTCCCGTTAAAAATTTATTTACCGCAATTTCATTTGCGGCGTTCAACAAGCATGGCGCCGTACCGCCAGCCTCCATTGAATCGTAGGCTAATTTTAAGCATTCAAATTTATCGTAATCCGGTTCGTAAAACGACAATTGATGAATTTTAGTCAAATTTGTTTCGACAAAATTACTTGACAATCTTTCCGGATATGAAAGAGCGTACTGAATCGGCAGTTTCATATCGGGAATGCTCATTTGCGCTTTTATTGAACCGTCAACAAACTCGACCATAGAATGAATAATCGATTGAGGATGAATTATTACTTCAATTCGTTCTCCGTTCAACCCGAAAAGCCAGCGAGCTTCAATAACTTCCAGCCCTTTATTCATCATAGTCGCCGAATCAATTGTTATTTTTCTTCCCATTTTCCAATTTGGATGATTCAAAGCCTCTTCCACGGTAATATTTTCAAATTCTTCTTTCGACCTTGTCCTAAACGGTCCTCCGGAAGCCGTAAGTATTATCTTAAATATATCTTTTTCCGATTCTCCCGTAAGGCACTGAAAAATAGCGCTATGTTCGGAATCTATCGGCAGAAGCTCGGAACCGTATTCCAAACAGAGCGATTTTACGAGCTCGCCCGCGGCAACCAAAGTTTCTTTATTCGCCAGAGCTATTCGCTTTTTTCTTTTTATCGCCTCAATCGTAGGAGCAAGTCCGGCAAAGCCCACAAGCGACGAAACAAAAATGTCGTAATCGTTCTCACGCGCCGCCGATAGAAGAGAATCCTCTCCGCCTAAAACCAAACAATCTGTGTCCGAGAGTCTTTTTTCCAAAATAACGGCTTTTTCTCTATTCTTAACGACAACAAGCCCCGGATTAAACTCGCGCGCCTGTTTTTCCAACAGCTCTATATTGGCGTTAGCTGTAATTCCGGCAAGCCGGAATTTATCTCCGAATTCTCTTATTACATTCAGCGTATTTACGCCTATTGAGCCGGTGGAGCCGAGTACAAAAACATTTTTCATTCTATAATAACGCAGTCAAAACTTTATTTTAATAAACCACATAATTTAACCATTTAACGCGTTAAAAAACATGACGCAGCTAACATTTATTAGAACATTCTTAGCGTGAAATATAGCAATTGCGTTATGGGGATTGGCAGAAACAAAACAATTGATTAATAATTGGTTGACACGAGCATCATTCTGACGTTATCAATTTATTTCCGAGACGTTCTTTCGTCTGTTTTATTTCATCCGTAAACTTCCGAAACAATTCTTCAACAGAGAGAATTTCTTTAATAATTCCCGCGCATTGTCCGGCTTCAAACATTCCTTCGTTTTCATTCCCTTCGAAAATACCTGCGCGCTCTCTTTTGGAAGCGAGCAGCAGTTTAATTTTTTCTGTATCCTTGGATTCTGTCTCAATCGCCAAAGCGGAATCGCTAAGTTTGTTTTTAATTACTCTCGCCATACCCACAGATTTAAAAATCAAAACGGTATCGCTGTCGTTTGCTTCGATAATTTTACGTTTATAATTTTCATGCGCCGAAGATTCGGCTGTTGCGGCAAACCTGGTTCCTATTTGAACGGCTTCCGCCCCCAATGCAAGCGCCGCTACTATGCCCCTGCCGTCGGCAATTCCACCCGCTGCGATAACGGGAATTTTAAGCGCGTCGGCAAGCTGAGGAATCAGCGCGAAGGGTGTGATTTCATCTTTGCCGTCATGTCCGCCGGCTTCAACGCCCGCGCCTACAACCCCGCCACAGCCCTCGCGTTCCGCCGTGAAGCCC
>CAYNUJ010000123.1:0-9290 GCA_964400095.1 uncultured Melioribacteraceae bacterium | reverse complement strand
AATTCAATAGATTTCTCGGTCGCTTCGCTCTCTCGAAATGACATTTTTAAACTTTTTAGACAGCCCCAAAATAATAGTCAATAATTCTCAACTGCAACGCAGTTAGATTTAAGTATTTTGAATTAACTAACACCAAGTTGACAGCATTGGAACAAAAGGGGGTTGCCTTTAATTATAGAAATGATTTGAAAACTGTGGATGCATATTTATGAATATTCTGTGAATTATCCGCCATGCAATATTTGCATTTTAGTTTAGGCGTTCTTAAATTGAAATCAAATTTTTAACAAATATGTTGAATAAAATCAGCTTAAATATCACCTTTTCCACAAGTTATTCTGTAAATAACATTTGGTGGCTCCCCTCTTAGGGGCAGCATATATTACATATAACCGCACGCAAAAAATTCATTTAAATTAATTTATTCATTAAAATAAAATGAGGTAAACTCTATGGATAATCGCAAAATTACCTTGGAAGAAAACGAAATTCCCAGCAGTTGGTACAACATTCAAGCCGATATGATAAATAAACCGCTTCCTCCCCTTCATCCGGGAACCAAAGAACCAATCGGACCGGAAGATTTAGCTCCGTTGTTCCCGATGGAACTGATAAAGCAGGAAGTATCGCAGGAAAAATGGATCGAAATTCCCGATGAAGTTAGAGACGTTTATAAAATGTGGCGTCCAACGCCAATGTTCAGAGCGTATAATTTGGAAAAGCTGCTCGATACTCCCGCTAAAATTTACTACAAATACGAAGGCGTTAGTCCGGCGGGTTCTCATAAACCGAATACCGCCGTGCCGCAGGCGTATTATAATAAAATGGAAGGCGTAAAGAAAATAACAACTGAAACGGGAGCCGGTCAATGGGGCAGCGCGCTTTCTTTCGCTACGCAGATGTTCCGTATTGATTTGGAAGTTTATATGGTAAAAATAAGTTACGAGCAAAAACCTTACCGTAAACTTCTTATGAACACTTGGGGCGCGGATGTATTCGCCTCTCCGTCCGATAGAACCGAATCCGGCAGAAAAATATTGGAGGCAGATCCTACTTCTCCTGGAAGTTTGGGAATAGCGATTTCCGAAGCGGTTGAGAGAGCCTCGATAGACGACGGAACTAAATATTCGCTCGGCAGCGTATTGAATCATGTGCTTATGCATCAAACTATAATAGGATTGGAAGCATATAAACAATTGGAAAAAGCCGGCGATTTCCCGGATATTATTGTCGCTCCTTTCGGTGGCGGAAGTAATTTTGCCGGAATCGCTTTTCCATTCCTTCAATACAAATTAACCGAAGGGAAAAATTTAAGAGCTATCGCAGTCGAACCGGCTTCCTGCCCGAAATTGACCAAAGGGGAATTCCGTTACGATTTCGGCGATACCGTTGGTTTAACTCCGCTTCTGCCGATGTACACTCTCGGACATACTTTTGTGCCTGCGCCAATTCATGCGGGCGGATTAAGATACCACGGCGCAGGGGTATTAATCTCTCAATTGTTAAAGGACGAGTTAATCGAAGCTTCCGCGCTTCATCAGTTGGAATGTTTTGAAGCGGGCGTTAAATTTGCGAATGCCGAAGGAATTCTACCGGCTCCGGAAGCTACGCACGGAATTGCTCAAGTATTCAGAGAAGCCGAAAGAGCTAAAGAAGAAGGAATATCAAAAACTATACTCTTCAACCTCTGCGGGCACGGATATTTCGATATGAGCGCTTATCAGGATTACTTTGACGGAAAATTGAAAGATCATCATCTGACCGACGATGAGTTGTATTCCGGACTGAGAGAACTCGATACGCCGGAGATATCGTAATAGAAATCGGAATAAATTATATTACTAAAAAAGCCGGCTTTCGCCGGCTTTTTTAGATTTAAAGATTAATAGAAACCTTTGAATAACTGACAAATTGTCATTCTGAACGAAGTGAAGAATCTCAATTTCACTCAAAATCGAGATATTTCGCTCCGCTCAATATGACAAAAAGAAGTTTCGCAAAGACTTCTAATACTAATAATGGATGTTATTTCATCAACATCATTTTCTTACTTGAAGTAAAATTACCGGCGTTCAGAGTATAAATATACATTCCGCTGGCAAGTTTCGATGCGTTGAAATCGACATTGTACGATCCCGCCTGTTTCTCCTCATTTAGCAGTGTCGCAACTTCTCTGCCAATCAAATCATATACTTTAAGAGTCACAAAACTGCTATTCGGTATTGAGAATTTGATGTTTGTAGTCGGATTAAACGGGTTAGGATAATTCTGGGTTAATTCAAAAGATGCCGGATTTACGCCTTCTTCCTTACGAACCGAAGTAGATGTAGCCTTCCAAACGCTCACAATATTGTAATCGTAATCTGCCAGGAACATCATTTTTCCGTCATTGCTCCATGCCGCACCGCGGGGACTGTAAACACCGCCGGCAGTTGAATCGCCCATCGGAACGCCGACGCTGTCAACAATTTTACCCGTGCTAACGTCAAACGCATAATACATTCCGCCTTTAGGACCTGACCAATCGGGTCTCAAATTACCTGCCCAAAGATTTCCGTTAGGACCCCAATCAAGGCAGCTTGACCAAAGATTCACAACGTCGTAAGTCGTATCTGCCGCTGAATCGTAAAAATTATACCAGTTTCCCAGTGTATCGACTGGAGCAAAGGATATCAATCCAGGAGCTTCGCTGTGATAATGAGGAATTCCAAACCCGCTCCATGTGGTGCCGGTATATAAATCTTTACCGTCGTCGCTAATTGCAAGGGTTCTTAAGATATAATTGATAGAATCTACGGCATTTCCTACCAAATTGAAATTATCGTCCAGTATATAGAGCGGTAAGCCACCCGGAACAACGTGAGTAACATAAATGTTACCGTCTGCAGGCGACTGTACGGCTTCGGTTAAAGATTTCGGTTCCGGAGAGACCCATTTGTTCATACCTTTTCCGGTTTTGTAATCGATTCTGTACAAAGTAGTGCCCGCTACATAAAGAATATTTCCGTTATTATCGAGTCCGATCCCTCTACCGCTAACGTTCAGCGTATCAACAGTGGCATCAGGGAATTCAAGATATTCGATGGGAGAAAAAGACGCATGAGCGCCTGTTTCGGAATTGAGGACATAGATCGGTCTTAAATTAACCGTATCCCCGGCATTGGTGAAAAGCGTATCCTCGGCTAAATTGCCGTAAAGAGCCAGCCAAGCGTTTCCGTCAGCATCTATAGTTACGCCGTGAACGCCCGAACCGTTGCTCTGAGGCATTTGGAAATCGATCAATAAATGGTCGAATTTCCAATTTTGTGCATTCATAGTACCCGCCATAAGGAAGATACCAATTATTAATGTGGCTATTTTTTTCATATAGCTACTCCTTTTGTTATTGAGTGAGTTGTTATTTTGAACATTATGTTCGCATTATTTTTCAATTATTATAGTCTTCCAAAATATGTTGAACCCTTTTTGCGGGCGTTTATTCTAAGCACCCGTTTTTTTGAAGGGTCGTCGTTTCTTCTCGTTACGTAAATGAAATTACCGTTTCCCCAAACCATTGTATAAATATCGGGTCCTAAAATTCCACTGTACATCGGCGTAACGTTTCCGTTCGAATGCATAACAAATATACCTTCCGAATGAGTTGTGCCGAGATATAATTCACCGTCTTCCGAGAAAGTAATTGACTGCACCTCGATGCCGGGAGAAATTTTACCGAAATCCAAAACCAATTCCGTCCCTCCGAGCGAATCCGCTCCGGCAATTATTTCATTACGCCAGACGCCGTTATAAACGCTTACCGTATCGGTTCCTGAATATTTCCCCGCGACATATACATAATTATTATAAATACGAATTGAATTTATATAAATATTGGGATATTCCTTAAGCGTAGTTACAATTTTGTTTGGATCTACTCTATAAATTGCATTCCCTCCGCCTGCACAGTAGATGTTTTTATCTTTGTCAAAATCGAGATCAAATGCGCCTCCCGGCAGAATGGCATAAAGTCCGTCTCCCCCGCCGCCGGGATTAATTTTAAGCAAATATTGAAGACCGAACACATAATAAATTCCGCCGTCAGGTCCCCATTTCATATGGGAAGCTAAATCTCTTAATAAAGATGAATAATCGCCGACCGTTCCGTCGGGCTCTATTTTCTGGACTTGCTGTCCGTACAAAGAAACATATAAATTTTCACTCTTGTCAAGAGCCAATCCGTAAGGTTCGTCAAAATCGTCGAATCCGCCGATTTCAATAAATATCGGTTCCAGTTTGTACGGCATATATTCCGCAAATTTCAGCGCGCCGGTTACTCTCAATTGGACTCTGACTGAATCGCTAATTACATTTGCCGAAATTACTTTAACGGAAGTTAACGAGCTGCTTATCACCGTTCCCTTTTGACCGTTGAAATAAACGGCAACTTCGTCGGTATTATTAGAAAAATTCTTGCCGCTAATAGTAAGCGTATCAACGCCGGCGAAGGCTGAATCCGGCGCTATACCGGAAATAACCGGAGCGGGATTATTTTTTTCATCAGGATTATAAATACTCGGAGGAAAATCATTCCCGCAATTTTGGAGAGCGATTGCCAAAATGAAAAACAATAAAATAAATATAGATTCGTTTTTAATTCTATACATTTGAAAACTCCTTAAACTGTCGTTTCATTAAAATATTTATTTTTTTCAAAACGCGAACTCTATTGTAAAACGATTGACGTCTGTAAATGTGTTAAACGGCGTATATGAATAATTAAAAGCAAAACCAAATTGCTGAATGCCCGCGCCGAAAGAATAACTGTAATCGTCCTGATTAGTTACATAACCGAACCGGACAGCCAAAATAGATTTGAAGAAATATTCTCCGCCAATTGAAATATATTCGGGATATGAGCGCGGATGTACCGCGTCGAGAGTAATATTCAATTTATTATCCGGACCCAAACCGGGAAGGAAATCGAACGCATTCAATCCAACGCCTATTTTAAAAGTAAGCGGTAATTGAAAACTCTCCTTTTCATATTTAACTTCCTGCGCAAAATTGCGAATAGACATACCGAAAACGAGGCTTTTAAATCCTGTTTTATAAAGAGTACCGAAATCAAAAGCCAGCACGTTCAACGAGTAATCCTTTATTGTTTGTCCCGTTAGAACATTTCCCGAATAGACGGGCACATAACTGGAACCGAGTTTTTGCCTTACATATTTTATTTGTCCGCCAACCGAAAACTTATTCGATAATTCCTTTGAGTATCCGATACCAAACGAATACGCGTTAGGCATTGCCCAGCCCGCATTAATGTCCTCATAACCTTGGGATAGTTCGGGAGCTACTCTTGTCCATTGGAATTCACCGTAATCAATATATAAAAAGCTCACACCTATAACGCCGTATTTGCCGTTCTGCCAATTAAATGCCATCGAAGCGGAATAATACTTTATGTCGGCAATCCAAGTCATTTGATTCGCGATAAAATCGAATGTCGTTTCCATTCGCCCCATTCCGGCAGGGTTGTAAAAAAGAGCCAGAGAGGAACCTTCATAAGTAGTATATGCTTCCGCTAAAGCGGCTGCTCGGGCGTTTGTGCCGACACTTAAGAATTGGAAACCGGTTTGAGCCAGCTTTTTATTCTCTCCCCCGCTCCCCTGCGCCAATAAAGAAGGCGGCGCGGTTAATAATAAAATTAACATCGATATGGATAAACAGAGTATTCTTTTTTTCATATTATGCTCCTAAAAATATTCAAAACTTTATCGTATAATTACAAATTTTTTAATTATATCTTCGCCATTCGGTAAAGTTATAACGGCTAAATAAACGCCGCTCGTTATAACCTGTCTGTATTTTGTAATCGAATTCCACGGTTCGTCTCCGCTTCCGTCATTATGAATAATTTCATCTATCAAATCTCCGCGTTCGGTATAAATTCTTATAGTACAATAACCCGGAATATTCAGAAACATCAATTTATCCTGTTCGCCAGGGTATTGTAAATCTTTTGAAAGAATGTTAAACGGATTCGGTACAATACGGATATCCGATAACTTTTCGCCGGCTTGCCTTTGCAGAAACGCAGGTACGGTTGTTTTTGTGTAGAACCTGCTGCTCATTAAAGAGCCTGTAGGATTTGTTTCTCCGGAAGTATTGACGCTGCCGTCGGTAAAAGAAACTAAGTAGTAATAGTACGAAAATCCTCTAACGGCGCTAGTATCGGCATAATAATAATCGCCTTTTCCGCCGCTAAAAATTTCGCTATAAACAGTATCGGGTTTTCCGACAGCTCTGAAAATTTTATATCCTCCAAAATTAGCCCAATCCTCGGAAGGACTTGCGTTCCACGATAAATTAATTTTATCTCCTCCGGATTCAACTTTAAAAAGTTCGGGAGGCAAAGGAGCCTGCGGGATGGAAAAACCGGAGTCGTAATTTCGTTTTGCTCTGCCGAACGTTTGAAGTAAAGAATCTATGCCTGTATATACCCAACTGTTTTTATACACATCCTTATCGTTAGTTTCGCTTCCGTCGGGCAAAGTAAAAGGTCCTTTGTCGCTCGAATTATCATAAGACTTTTTCCATCTTTCGCCAATAAGTTCGCACTGCTGTCTATTTAAACCGCTTATGCCTTCCGCTTCAACAATTACAATACTATCTCCGAACGGGATATCAAACGGTCCGTAGGCAATCCAAACATTTGTCCCGCCGCCGTCGTTATGTATGGTTACAGGATCAATTTTATCCGTAATTGAAGTTAAATTTGATTCGTCGAATCTATCCGTACCGCCCAATCCTTTAAACGGATTACCCGAAAGCATTGAATAGAGTTGTGTCATGGGGAAGACATCCTGCATATTGCCGAGTTTAGGATAAGTATCTCCCGCATGCCAGCCTAACACAGCCGGCTGAAGCGGATCATCCGAATGATCGGAAGAACTTTTATCTACATGCAAAATAACCGTTCCCGCAAAATGAGGAGACGCTAACCTGCCGTTTCCCGCAACATCCGGAGCGCCGATATTATCAAACGAATTCACCGCGGATTGTCCCGCCCAACTGAATCCGCATCTCAACCAATCGACAATAGGATTATCTTCCGTAATTAAATCGTTAACATGCGCGGGGTAATCTTCTCCGCGTTTGGAAACCCAAGAATGTTTTCCCCATGATTGTCCGTCGCCTATTTTATACGCGCCATCCCTGCAAACGCTGTATCTTGTTCCCCAGCTTATTCTCACGCCTTTCAATTCGGCGTTCAATTCGATCTCGTCGTCGTAATCCGTATTACCGGTATTTTTAAAAGTATAAACTTTAATAAAATAATTATCGTGATACTGCTGACTGAATGCATAAATTTCACGTTTCATTGTCAAACCGATGTTGGTATTTATTATATTCGTAACCAGCCTGTCGGATATAAGCTCTGAATTATATTCATCGATATCATTTAAATACCTTGCGCTTATATTATTGCCGTCCACAAAGACTTGTGTCGGTTTGAACTTTGCTTCTTCTTTTAATTCAATCGGGAACAAAGACTGTCCTACATAATCGAGAGCAAAATAAATTCCATACTTTTCCCAAGTTTCGCCTGATTCGTCTGTAAACGAATCAACGCCTATCCAGGATCTTTTAATCACCGAATTATCTTGAAAGGGATAATCGGCAGGCCATCTCAAACCTTCGTAATAAGAATTATTCCAAGCTCTTTCGGAACCGTAAGCGGAAAAGTGACTTTGCAGGGCGCCGACTCTAATATATCTTTTTTCAGTCCCTTCCACTTGTGCGAAAAGATAATTAGCGCTTAGCAGAACGCATAATAATAACAAATAATATTTACTAATAATTTTATACACTCATAATTCTCAAAAATCCAGTTTAATACCGAACGTAATTTTTCTGGGGTTCAAAAAAGTCATCGATTTTATGTTAGGCATATCGATGTATGATTTATTTTTTTTTCGCTCGTCATTTCGTCTTGTAATCGCCGGGTCGTTGTCCGGGTTCTGCTCAAGAGGTTCGTAAGCAACATTGTCGGGTCTGTAATCCCCAATTTTGTCATTACCTTTATTATCGCCCTCCTCCCAAGAAAAATTGAGAGACTCAAGATAATCGTTGTAATCGTAAACGTCTGAAAATCCGGCTTGACTAAGATGTTTGGTATTTAACACATTGTTAACGTCAACATATAATCTGAGGTTAAAATACTCCAAATTAATATCCTTTGAAAAACGGGGTGTACAAGACCGACAGAGCCACGCTGACGCAGATGACCAGCCAGGGTTCAACATCGAAGAAGGCTCGACTGATCTTGACCATGGCCGCGATGACCCACGCCATCACCAGGCAGTTGATAAAAACGCCGAAGTAAATGGCCTTGATGCCGCGCAGCGCTGCCGCTGCCTTTCCACCGTAGCGCAGCTCGGTGATCTCTGCATCGGTAATGACTCCAGAGCGCCTCCACAATCGCGCGAATAGAAAGGTTGCCACCAGGTGGGCAATACCCCAGGACCACCACAACCAGTTTCCGCTGATGCCGCCGCTGGCCACAATGCCTGTAACCACCAGCGGGGTGTCTGCCGCAAATGTTGTGGCGACGATCGATGTGCCGGCGATCCACCAGGGCAGCGTGCGATCTCCAACGAAGAAACTGTTGATGCTTGTACCGGCCTTGCGCGTAAAGAGGGCGCCCAAGATAATGGCGAACGCGCCATAGCCAACGATGATGCTCCAGTCGATGATTTGTAAGTGGGAACGCATGATCTAGACTCGGGATTGTGCTGGGCTTAAGCGATACCACACTTGGAGTTTTATGCAGCGCCAAACTGGCCGTAGTCGAGAGCCGTAATTTCTTACATTGATTGGCTGCAGGTCCGGAGCCGATTCATCAACCATGACACGCCGCATTGTCGCGACGGTGCTGGCCATCGGCGCAAGGTTTTTTGACGGGTTCTGGGGTAGGGTAGAATCACAAAACGCCGAGCATGTACGCACTGATTTCACATCTGGTAGGACTTGCCGTCGATCTCTTCTACCGCCGTCGTCATCTAGATGGCGAAATCCCGCCCAAGGGTCCGACCATCATTGTGGCCAACCACCCTAACGGGTTGGTGGATCCGGTGATGGTGTTGCGAATCGCAGGGCGCCGCGTGAGATTTTTGGGCAAGGCGCCGCTGTTTGATATGCCGGTGATTGGCTGGCTTGCGCGTTGGATGCACGTGTTGCCCGTTTATCGAGCCGCCGATGGTGATAACACCAGCGACAATCGCGCGACGTTTTCGGCGGTCTTTGAG
>CAYNUJ010000122.1:6744-9293 GCA_964400095.1 uncultured Melioribacteraceae bacterium | reverse complement strand
CTTGTGTTTGCAATCATTTTTTATTATTATAAGTAAGGATTGTTTTTTTTCGTCCTAAAAATCGACTTTTCTTCTTCTTCTTGAATTGACAAATAAATTACAGTTTAATTCCGTATAATTTATCATAATAGAAAGTAGTTCTTCAACTTTCAAGCCCGGAGGTTATGATGGTACGCAGCGGTATCTCACTCAATGATTATCTTCGCGAATTAAAGGAAGGTAAACACAATTTCGAAAACATATTCGAAGCGTTAGCGAGGATGTTGTTTTCCGATCCGAAACAAATTAAAACAATGATTGTAAACGGCAGGAACACTTACGAATTTTTAAAATTCCGTTCCGGTAATAAACATATCATCGGAATGCACGAAGTGATCAATAACTTTGTTGCATTCATTAAAGACGCCGCGGAAGGGGGCGAAAGCAAGGAGATGGCTTTTGTACTGGTGGGAGAACCGGGAAACGGGAAAACTTTTTTTGTCGAATATCTGTCGTCGATGTACCGCGATTTTGTTTCAATTCCCGAAAACAATAAATATACTTTCCGGTTTATTATTCCCGACGGAATGGAGGAATTCGGAAAAATAAAACAAATAGAATCGCAGACATACGAAGACCCCGTAATACTTGCGATGAACATATTCGGCGATACGGAAAAATCAAAAGAGTATTTTGCTTCGTTCGGATTTAAAGAGAAAGAGATTGACAAACTGTACGAAAATTACCGCCCCCTCGGCGCCGATTCGGAATATATTCTTAGAGAAATAAGAGATTATTTTGACGACGATATTGAAAAGCTGAAAGAGCATTTTCAAATGGTTAAAATACCTATCAGTTCTACTCTCGGAACAATTACGGGAAAATATCCGGCAAAAGATAAACTTACCAGTTCCGGCGTGGACTTAGTTGGGGAGGAAAGCATTCAGCGGCTTTTGCATATAACCGATACGAACAATCCGTACAGATTCGATTTAAGGCGCGGAGCTTTAGCGCGGGTTGGCGGAAGCGGGATTCATTTCGCAGATGAAATTTTCAAAAACAAAACCGACTTGATGAAAATTTACCTCGGGGTAATTCAAAACCGGCAGATTGAAATAGACGCTTTTAAATGGCCGATAGACACTTTCATTATCGCTACGAGTAATAATGCCGACGTGCAGAACTACAGAGCCAACGGCGAGGAAAAACCGATATTGGACAGATGTAAATTCTGCTACGTCGCTCATAACACAAACTATCGCCTGCAGAAGCAGCTTACAAATTACGCGCTCGGCGGAGGCGCGAAGACGACTTTTACCGGAGAGAAACTTCACATAGATCCGAATTATATTTATGTTATTTCCGTTTTGGTTACTTTAAGCCGGCTTCCGAGAGTTGAAGACAAATTAACCCCGGTTGAAATGATGAAACTTGCAGCGGGGGAAGTTGCCGGTGAAAAGAGCGTGAAAGCTCTCGCGGAAATTGTTGACGAATTGGAACACGAATCCGATACTACAAAGCGCTTCGGACAAAAAGGACTAGGGCAGCGCGACTTGGCGAGGATGATCAATACTCAGCGCGGGTTCTCCGAAACTAACGAAGGCAGATGCATGTTTGCTCTCGATATTTTTAAAGCCGGAGAGGATGTTATTTTGGATTATGTTCAGGATAATACCGAACGCGCAAAATATTTTGAGGATATTAAAATATGCAAAGGGCTTTACCGCAAGCGCATTAGAACCGAAATGTTTAACGCGTTTATGGACGAACCTACCGCAATCAAAAAAGACGTTATGATGTATGTAAATATGATTGTCGGCATGGGACGGACGGATCTCGGTCCGGATAAAATAATTACCTACCGCGACCCGCAGACGGGCAAAACGCAGCCGCTGAAAATTGACGAAAGATTTGTAAACGCGGTGGAAAACGAACTCGAATTAAAAACACAAGAGCAGAAGGAGTCTTTCAGATCGCAGATAAGAAAGATATACGCGCAGAAACTCCAGACGGACAAAAATTATGATTTTATGGATAATGTGGATTTAGTTAAATCCGTTACGGATACGAGGCTGAATTCCGATATTGCTTCCGCGGGCGGATTAGTGGGAGCTCTAGCCAATAGAACCAACGAAGATAACGAAAAACTTTACAACAGAATAGTTTCGACCATGACTAAAAAACTGAAATACTGCGAAACATGCGCCGAAAAAACAATCGAGTTTTTCTGCACTCAAGATCATCAGACATGATTAATAAATGAAAGATAAAGAAGAATATATAGAGAATACAGATAATCGCATTCTTGATTATTTTCTGGGAACCCCTTCCCGGATTAAGCCGATTTATGCTTATTCCGATCAGGAAATGTTTTCGATGCTTTCCACTACCACAGTTTCCACTTCGCGCATATTCGATTTGGAACGTCTTTTGGAAAAAGATAAACTTCGTGAAAAAGACGGTTTCCCTCGCAAGATTAAACTCGGGAAATTAGTCAAACCGGTTAAAAACTCCGCCGATAAAACGGTTGTTATTCCAACCACTACGGAGGAGAAACTTTATCATTGGAA
>CAYNUJ010000122.1:0-6644 GCA_964400095.1 uncultured Melioribacteraceae bacterium | reverse complement strand
GGACACGGCAAAGGCGGAGAACATGGAATGGGCGCCGACGCTTATGAAATTGGAAGAATTTTGACCGAGCAGTTCGAACTGCCGAATATTAAAACTAAAGGAAAGAAAACTTCTCTGACTAAATTTACTTACGAATTGTCCGATAGAAATCCGGGGCACGGACAAATATTGGATAAAAAAGCGACTCTTAGAAAAATTGTGAAAACCAATCTTGCGTTGGGATATTTGAGCCGTGATAACATTAACTCGCAGAATTTAATTATCACTCCCGGCGACAGGGTTTACCGAATACTTTCGAAAGAGAAAGATTACGAAAGTCAGGCGATTGTTTTTTTTGTCAGGGATTATTCCGGTTCAATGCAGGGAAAACCCACCGAAGCGGTAGTCACTCAGCATATTTACATTTATAGCTGGCTGCTTTATCAATATCAGCGGCAGGTTAAAAGCCGGTTCATACTTCACGATACCGAAGCCGAAGAGGTTCCGGATTTTTATACTTATTATAACAAAAACGTAGCAGGCGGAACTCAGGTTGTTTCGGCTTACAAAATGGTTAATCAAATTGTTGAAGAGGAAAATTTAGCGCGCGATTACAATATTTATATTTTTCACGGAACCGACGGGGACGACTGGGACACAAAGGGCGAGGAAACAATTTCGGAATTAAAGAAGATGCTTCTTTACGCAAATAGAATAGGTATCACAATCGCGGAAAACACTTACAGCCGCCGCGGAAATACAATAGTTGAAAATTATTTAAAAAAATCGAAATTGCTGGAAACGGATTCCGACCTTCTCCACTTCGATTCTTTCAAAGCCGACGATGCAAAAGAGGAAAGAATTATTGCCGGAATTAAAGAGCTTATTTCATAATGGAACTCATAAATCAACATACTAAAGCGATTATGGAGGGATGCAAAGAACGCGCCCTCGATGCCGGACTCCGGTTCGATAAGGAATCTCTTGAGTATATTGTTACAAATATGGATATGCTGGAATTGACTCCGAAAAATATGATTCCTACACTTTACGATTATTGGCTTCAGGAAATTCAAGTCCTCAGAGGAAAAGGCGAGTATGAATTATATCCCCAAAATCCTTATGAAACGGTTATTAACACTCGTCCGGTAATTTCATTCTACAACGATAACAATCCCGACTGGCTGAATGTAATGATATTTTATCATGTGTTGGGGCATATTGATTTTTTCCAGAACAATAAGTTTTTCCAAAAAACGTGGGATTATGATTTCAAAGAAAAAGCGCTTACGGAAAAACGGATAATCGCAAAATTAAGGTCTCAAAAAGGGAGAGCTGTCGATTATGTAATCGAGTTTGCCAAAGGGATTGATAATTTAGTCGGTTATTACGAAGATTTAAATTCGTCCGAGGATAGTTCATTTTTGAACCTCTCTCCGAAAGCGGAATATTATTTCAATGTTTTTCTGCAGGAAGAAAAAAAAGTGGGGATGAAATTTTTCCTCGAAGAAATAAACCGTTTTAATTCTTCAATGGAAAAAAACGGGGATAATTTTGAAGACGTTTTTTTTAATTCGGTTACGGTTAAAAATCCTGAATTTGAGGAGTTCTACAAAAAACACAAGAAATCTAAGATCAATCACAAAGCGGAGGATTTGCTCCAATTTATTTTGCAGGAAAGTTCTTTTTTAAAGAAAGAAGAAAATTTATGGATGAAGACCGTTATCGAAATTATCCGAGATTCCGCGCTCTATTTTTCTCCGCAGATAAGAACAAAAATAATGAACGAAGGCTGGGCAAGCTATTGGCACGAAAGGTTATTCCTAAACGACGATAGAATTAATGGAAACGAAGTCGCCTTCGCGAGGGTGAACGCCAAGGTTACTGCTCTTTCAAAAGTAGGACTGAATCCTTACGCTGTGGGCTGGCGGCTTTTTATGCACGTGGAGGATATGGCGAATAAAGGGAAATACAGTTATGAGTACAATCTCGTTGAAGATATTCAAAAGAGAAAACAGTTTAATAAAAAATTATCCGAAGGTCGGGAGTTTATTTTTCATATCAGGGAAAATTATAACGACGCGACTTTTATAAACACTTTTGTCGATCAGGAATTTGTGGATAGGTTCAAATTAATGGTTGTGGGACAAAGAATAAACCGCGATAAAATGGTGAAAGAATATTATGTGAAAAGCAGAAAAGCAGCCGATTATAAACAGATGATTCTCAGCGGTTTATTTCATCCCCCTATTGTTGCATTCAAAAAAGATAAATACGGAACCCTGCGTATAAAGCATAAATTTGAACAGAAGGAACTTTACAGGGAATATATCCAAAATACTATCATCGGCATAGAGTATTTATGGGGCGGAAAAGTGCAGCTTGAAACTACTGAAATTGATTGGGAAAAAATTAAGAAAATAAAAGAGAAAAACGGAAACGGCGTGGATTTGAGTAAACCGGAAAATCTTCCCACGCAAAAAGTCAGATATATATGCAAAGATAAAAAAGTAACTAAACAAAAATTCAATTGATATGTTTACGAAGATAAACAAAAATATCAAACCCATTTTTGATACGCTGAACAAAAGGCTTAAACCGGATTACCGTTTGGCTACAATGAATTTCGGAGATTTTTTAAGGGAGTCTTCCGATAACCCGAAATTGGTTTTCCGGAATGTATTTCAGTTGTTCAGCGATATGATTCATTATTATGTTGAGGAAGAGGATGAGTATGCCTCCGATCCGCAGAATATAAATTACAAAACAATAAACTGCGATAAGCTCTTAGTTAAGGGAGCGGTTACGCCTTTTTTTGCGGATTTGCCTCTGGCAAATAGAATAGTAAAGTTAGCGGATTCATTCAAAGAAGGCGCTCAGCAAAATAAAGTTTACGTTTTTATTGGTCCTCCCGGCAGCGGTAAAAGCACATTCTTGAATAATATACTTTCCCGTTTCGAAGAGTTTACGCATACTCAGGAAGGAGCGTTTTACGAAACGCTCTGGCGGCTCGACGAAAATAAATTCGGAGTAAAACTATCCGATGAATTAAAGACAGTTCTAAGGGAACATTATAAATTGCCGAAGCACGCTGCCAAGCAAGGTCCTATTCTCGAAGTTCCATGCCCGAGCCACGATCATCCGATACTTATGATTCCGCTTGAGATGCGCAGTGAATTACTCGAGCAGTTAGTGAGCGGCGAAGCAAAAATAAAATTATTCAATAAAAAAGAATACTCGTGGGTTTTCACTAAAAAATCGTGCACTATTTGTTCTTCGCTTTTCGACGCGATACTTTCGCGAGTTGGTTCCGCCGCGGATGTGTTTAATATGATTTACGCCAAGCGGTTTTATTACGACCGCCGACTGGCTAACGGTATTTCGGTTTACAATCCCGGCGATCGCGATCCTAAAAATTCCGTGAATACAAACGACGTTTTACAGAACGAACTTAGCATGAGATTTAAAGACAGCAATATTGTGAAATACGTTTTTTCGAACTACGCCAAAACAAATAACGGCGTTTATGCTATAATGGACGTTAAAGGTTATAACGAAAAAAGATTTATGGATTTGCACGGTATTATAAGCGAAGGTCTGCACAAGGTTGACGACATTGAGGAAAATGTTAATTCTCTTTTTATTGCCGTTATGAATCCTGAAGACAAAGTGAAAATTGAGAAGCAGGAATCATTCAAAGATCGAATTAGAGAAATTTGCGTTAATTATATTCTTAATTATAACGAAGAAGCTAAAATTTATTTCCATTCATTCGGTTCTCAAATTAAGAAAAGATTTCTGCCTGGAGTCCTTAATAATTTTGCTAAAATAATAATTAGTTCCAGACTTAACACAAAATCCGACGCAATGCGGGAGTGGATAACCGAGCCGGATAAATACGCTCAGTATTGCGATGAAAATTTGCTGCTTTTGAAATTGAGTATCTATAATAATAAAATTCCCAATTGGCTGGATGAAGACGACCTGAGACGGTTCGATAAAAATTTAAGGAAAAAGATTATCGGAGAATCGGAAACGGAAGGCAGAAAAGGATTTTCGGGAAGGGAATCTATCAATATATTCAACGATTTCTACAACTCCGTTCGTAAAAAAACATTGGAAACCAACGGCGGTTCGAAGCGTAAATTATTAATTACGATGGAAGATATCCGTCGGTACTTTAAGAAGCATGATGCTCTTTATAATCGAATTCCGGAGGGTTTTCTCGACTCTATTATTAGACTTTATGATTATAATTTGCTTCAGCAGATTAAAGAATGTTTATTCCATAAAAATGAAGAGAGAATAAGCAAAGATATTCAGAATTATCTCTTTGCGTCTAATTACGACATGGAGCAGAAACTGCTTTGTCCTTATACCGACGAGTATGTGGAAGTTACCGATTCCTTTTTTAATTCCATTGAGCATAATTTATTTACAAAGGAAGTGAACGATAAAGAAAGAGAAAAATTCCGAAGGGAAACCGCGGCGGAATTTACGACGAGTTTGCAGGAAATGAGCGTAAACGATAAAAGCATTACGAGTACAAAAATTTACCGTGAGTTGTACAATACTTACATACAAAATTTGAGAAGAAATATATTTCAGCCGTTTTTGGAATACACTTCTTTCGAGAACGCAATTAAGGAATTCGGTACGCCTAAATTCCAAGTTTACGACAACCGTACAAAAGATCAAGTTAGTTTTTTGGTGAAGAATCTTATCGGAAAATTCAGATACACCGAAGAGGGAGCCAAACAAATGTGTCTTTATGTGCTAAATAATAAAGTGGCGGAAAGATTCACGGAGTAAAGTTTATTCCCGCAGCGTTTCTTTTGAACCATATAAGGACTATAAGTTTCCGCTTATATTTTCTTATATGGTTAATGAAAAAGGTCCATCACAAGTCAATTTTTAGCCGCGAATGCGCGAATAAAAGCTCTCCAATATTTCAAAGAATGTCAAACGACTGTCCACACGATGCAGCGCGTATCGATCATCTTCATCACTCAGTGCGAATTATTTTATTTTAATAATTTTGTTATCGCTATAACTGATAAAGAATGTAGAATTAAAAGCTACGGCATTCGGAAAAATCAAACCATAAAAAATATTGTCCGATCTCTCGTTTTTCCATGAAACTTTACCTTCTTTATTTACTCCCATATAAGTAATATTTGGCGCGTCGAATGTTTTCGAAACGGCAAGATAAATGCTGCCTGCGGCGTCGCAGGAAATTAAGCCGTTTATTATGTTACCGAGTGGAAGTTTCCAGTTTAATTTATTTTCGCTTGTTATGGAATATAATGTATCGCCGTAAGCGGCTATACAATTCCCAAATTTATCAAGCGTCAACGCTCCATATTTATGTTTGTAAAATTTATGAATCCACAGCAATTCACCGTTTTTATTTAATTTATATAATCCGTATTCCAGCGACTCAGTTAACCCAAGAAAGTAAATATTACCTTGATAATCCATAAGAAGAGAATAATACATATTGAATGCGTCTTTATACTCCCACGTTACTGTTTGTGTTGAAAGGTCTAACGCTGTTATAGTAGGCGGCTGATTTCCCGATCTAAAATATATTGTTTTTCCATTCGGAGATATAGGAAAATAGTCTTCTATAAAATTATCTAATTTATATTTCCACTTTATTTTTCCAGTCACATCTATGGCTACAAGGTTTTGTCCCACGCCATATTTATATGTCAATACATACAAAGCGCCATCTTTACCGAGATTCATAAACGAAGAAGCGTCAATACTGTCAACTTTCCATTTCAACGTGCCATTCGGATTAATAGCATAAACCGTTCTTCCTTCCGGCGAAGAAGAATATATTGTTCCATCATCAGCAACTATAGGGCTTCCAGGATCAGGATTTCCTCCCCCGTATGCTTCAAAATTATATATCCATTTAACTTTTCCATCGAATGATAAAGCCGTTAATCCCGACGTATCAACATCTCTGTATTTTACAGCCACAAGATATATTGTAGAATCGGGACCAATTGCAATTCCGGATTGAGTGTAAAAGGGCAATGAGATTTTATCCATAATTCCTAATTGCGCACCAATACCTTTTGACCTCTTAGTAAATTGCGCGTCTCCAAAAGTCGTGGGCCAGGGGCTGTCCGCCAAGCTTGCCCAGGGAACATCCTCTTGGTAACCCGGCGGTTTCTTCTCCGGCGGAACGGGCTCGGTGCTTGTTCTGCAGCCGGAAAGAAATATGGTTAATAAAATTATTAATGAAATTAGTTTGTGCATCTTTACCTTCTGTAATTTGTGATTGATGATTTATTGTTTATTCAAACTTAAATAATATTGCCAAAATAAATAGCGCCAAAATTTGTCTCTTTTTTACAATGAAAAATAAATGAGTTTACTCTAAAAAGGTCAATTTCGTCATTGCGATCCCGACGCTTTTTGTCGGGAGAAGCAATCTGTTGATTTTGAGGTAAAAACTAAAGATTGCTTCGCTCCGCTCGCAATGACTATTGTCAATTTTTGCTTTTTAGAGTTGACTCATAAATGGAACGCGGATGAGATATTGCCGCGAATAAGGAATATTATTTCGAGTTTTTTGTGTGGACGTCCACGAGACTCTGCGAGCTGTGTGTATGGATGTATGGATGTATGGATGTATGGATGTATGGATG
>CAYNUJ010000121.1:0-9450 GCA_964400095.1 uncultured Melioribacteraceae bacterium | reverse complement strand
ATTTATTATATTTGTACGTTGCTTGTAAACAATCAGTTTAATTTAAGGGAAATAACATGGATATCAGCCATATTGAACATATCGGTATTGCGGTGAAAGATTTAGATTCGGCAATCACTTATTATGAAAATGTATTGGGTTTTAATTGTTATGCAAAAGAGGAAATAGAGAATCAACAGGTTAAAACAGCTTTTTTTCAAGTAGGAGAAACTAAAATTGAATTATTGGAATCGACTGCTCCAGATGGACCGATAGCTAAGTTTATTGAAAATAGAGGAGAAGGCGTTCACCATATTGCTTTTTCCGTTAATGGAATACATGAAGCTTTGAAAGAGGCAACAGATAAAGGGATAAAGCTTATTGATTCTGAGCCTAGAGATGGAGCGGAAGGATTGAATATTGCCTTTCTCCACCCAAAATATACGGGAGGGGTACTTACGGAATTCTGTGAAAAAAATAATGCGGATTAAACCGAATAATAATCTTTCTTTTCTAAAAACAGTTAGCCCGTATTCAGAAAACCATTTTCGCCAAAGAAAGAATTCCTTGTTTCCAAGGGACTCTGTGAGAAACTCCCGACTGAGACTCAAAGTCGGTAAGATTCTCGAGATACCATTTGTAATTTCTTAGCAAAGCGTCTTTGTTAGAGTATTTCGGTTTGAAGCCCAAAATATTTTCAGCTTTTTCGATTGATACGAAAGAATCCTTCGACGCTGTTTCGTAAACCCATTTGTACAAAGGCGATAGTTTTAGGACTTCCAAAATCCGAAGCGTGTAAATTATTGGTTTCTCCGGTAATCCAATTATTTTTTTCCCGTATCCCGCATAATCTAAAACCGATTGATAATCTTTTTTCATAGTTGTGAATTCTTTAGCGCCGATATTAAAAGTATCGTTAACAATATCTTTATCCAGTGTTAGCGTTAAATAAATCGCCGAGCATAAATCTTCAACATCCAGCAATTGATATTTATTATCTCCCTTGCCAATCATCGGAAAATTGTGACCGGTATAAGCCCAATCGTATAGCAGCGCGAAAACTCCGAGACGCTCCGGTCCGATAAATGATTTCGGACGAAGAATTGGAACGCACATTTCACTCAATCTGAATTTTTCGCAAATTGCTTCGGCTTCTACTTTAGCCAATCCGTAGTGTCCGACACCGTCCAATTTATCATCTTCATAAAGAGGATGATGATCTGGAATTCCGTAAACAGCGGTTGAGGAGATGTGGACGAATCTGTTTATTCCTTTTTTTTCGGATTCCTCCAGCAGAATTTTTGTCCCTTCAATTCCCGTAGTTATAATTTCATCCTTATCATATAAGGGAAGAGCCATAGCGGTATGTACAACCGCATCAACGCCGGAAACCGCATCGGAAACCATCGGTCTATTTCTAATATCCCCAATTAAATGTTCAATTGTGTTTTTTTCAGGGTAATCGAACTCCGCGATATCGAGTGAAATAATTTCAATCCCGCGTTCGAGAAGATATCTGATTAAATTAATTCCTAAAAAACCGGATCCGCCGGTAACCAATACTTTCATAACTCTCCAAATTTCCCAGCTAAATTTAACAAAAATTTAGAATTTATAATTATTTTTGTGTTTAGAGGAATTATGACGTAATGCGGGCATAAATTATGAATTTGAATTTCTTGACATTAGATATTCATTCAAATATATTTGTAAGCTCTATAAAAAGAATTTTGCTATTTGGAGGAATTAACACTGTGAAGCAGGAAAAAATTACACGATTTATAAAGACATCCGATGTTGAAAAGCGCTGGTATGTTGTTGACGCCAAAGATCAAATATTAGGCAGATTGGCTAGCAGAATAGCGCACGTAATGCGAGGAAAGCACAAAGCGGTTTTTACGCCAAACATGGACAACGGCGATTTTGTTGTTGTTGTGAATGCGGAGAAAATAAAACTTACCGGGAAAAGAGAGTTGCAAAAAACATACATCCGTCACTCCGGCTACCCCGGCGGACAGAAAGAAAAAACTTTTCAGGAAGTAATGCAGAAAAATCCTGAATTTGCTATTTATAATGCGGTTAAAGGGATGCTTCCAAAAAATCGTTTAGGACGAAAGATAATTAAACATTTAAAAATTTACGTCGGTGAGAATCATCCTCATTCGGCTCAGAAACCAGAACCCTTAAGTTTTTAATGGAGTTATTTGATGGCAGATAAAATATTTGTTGGTCGCCGTAAAAATTCGGTTGCAAGAGTTATTTTAAGGCACGGCGGCGGAAACGTAACTATTAATAAAAGAGAATTTGAGAATTATTTCCCTATTAAAGAGAACCGCGACAGCATTTTGCTTCCTCTTCTTTTAACCGAAACATTGGGTAAATATGATATTTACGCAACTGTTAAAGGCGGCGGGACCACCGGGCAGTCTGAAGCCATAAGATTGGGAATTGCCCGCGCGCTGATTAGTATAAATGAAGAATTTAGAAGCGTTCTTAAACCCGAAGGATTGCTAAGACGCGACCCGAGAATGGTTGAAAGGAAAAAATACGGTCAGCCTAAAGCGCGTAAAAGATTCCAATTCTCAAAGAGATAATTTTTTAGAACAGATTTTAGTTTTTTAATCACTGTGGTCAAATTAAATTTGACCACTTTTTTTGTAAAATAACATACTTTCGGATTCGCTTCCTGTGTTCCGATATTTTCGGGATTAAAAGCGGAAATGAAGAAAGTAAATGAAAAACAGGAGTAATATTATGTCAAAAGTTGAACTCACAAAACTAATCCAGGCGGGCGCTCATTTCGGTCACCTTACCCGCAGATGGAATCCCAAAATGCGTCCCTATATTTTTATGGAAAGAAAAGGGATCCATATAATTGACCTCAAAAAAACTCAAGCGGCTATCAATACCGCGGCTCAAGCTCTCGGCGATCTGGTGGCTCAGGGAAAAACAGTTCTATTCGTCGGCACCAAAAAACAAGCGAAAGCAATTATTGCCAAGGAAGCTGAAAGATGCGAAATGAACTGGGTTAGCGAACGCTGGCTCGGAGGTATGCTTACAAACTTTTCCACTATTCGTAAAAGCATTAAAAGAATGCAGAATATCGAAAAGATGGAAACCGACGGTACATTTGAAAAAATTACAAAAAAAGAGCAATTGTTTTTAACCCGCGAAAAAGATAAACTGCGTAAAATTCTCGACGGTGTTGAAACTATGAGGAAATTACCAGGCGCTTTATTTATTGTTGACATTAAAAAAGAATCAATTGCAGTTCGCGAAGCTTTGCGTCTGAACATTCCAATTTTTGCTATTGTCGATACAAACTGCGATCCGGAGCCTGTCGATTATATCATTCCGGCGAACGACGATGCGGGCAGTACTATTGAATTAATTACCGGTGTAATGGTCGATACGATTTTGGAAGGTATGCAGAAATATAAAGAAGTTGCTGCCGAAGAAGCTGCTGAAAAAGAAAGAGAAAGAAAAGCCAAAGCTGAAGAACGAGCGGCGAAAAAAGGTAAAAAAGGCAAACGCAGAGTCGTGAAATTTGACGACAAAGGCGGTAGAAAAACGGAATCCGAAAAAGTTGTAGATAATTCCGAAAATAAAAAGGAAAACGTTAAAGCTGAGGAAGCAAAAACTGAAGAAGCGAAAGCGGATGAAACAAAAACCGAAGACGTTAAAGTTGAAGCGGTGAAAACCGAAGCCCCTGTAGAGGAAGTTAAGGCTGAAGAAGTAAAAGCCGAGGAAACAAAAACCGAAACTGTTGAAACGGAAGAAGTGAAAACCGAGGAATTAAAACCAGAAGCTAAGGATACGAAAGCTGAAGAATCAAAAGTTGATGAAGCTAAAGCTGAAGAAACGAAAGCTGAAGAATCAAAAGTTGATGAAGCTAAAGCTGAAGAAACGAAAACTGAAGAAGTAAAAGTCGAAGAAACAAAAGCTGAAGAAACAAAAGCTGAAGAAGCGAAGGCTGAAGAAGCGAAGGCTGAAGAAGCAAAAGCCGAAGAAGTTGTTGAAGAAACTCCGGCGGAGAAAACCGAAGCTAAAGAAGATGAAAATGATAAACCGGAAGAAACTGCCGGCGATGCCGATGATTCAAAAGAATAAATTGGATTTGGAATTAAAGTAAGGAAATATAAAAATGAATATTACAGCTGCACAAGTTAAAGAGTTAAGAGATAAAACCGGCGCAGGAATGATGGACTGCAAGAAAGCTCTTGTTGAAGCCGAGGGTAATTTCGAAAAAGCTATCGAAATTCTTCGCAAAAAAGGAGCTTCGGTTGCAGCCAAAAGAGCGGAACGAGCCGCAAACGAAGGATTGGTTCTTACTAAAATTATTAACGACGGTAAAACCGGTTTTATATTGGAAGTGAATTGCGAAACTGACTTCGTTGCTAAAAGTGATGATTTTATTAATCTTGCTAATTTTACTTTAGATGCGCTTGTCGCTAATCGTCCCGCTAATATGGAGGAATTATTAAATTCGGAGTTTGACGGTAAAAAAGTATCCGATGAACTAACTAATGCAGTGGGTAAAATCGGCGAGAAAATTGAGATATCAAGATTTTCCATTGAAACCTTAGATAACGGCTTAATTGTTGATTATATACATCACGGCTCTAAACTTGCCGTTTTACTGGGAGCCGAAAATGTTGAAAATTCAGCCAAGGACGATGCAGCCGCAGTATTAAAAGATATTGCTATGCAGGTTGCGGCAATGAAACCGATAGTTGTCGGCCGCGAAGAAGTTCCTTCGGAAGTTATCGACAAAGAGATCGAAATTTATAAAGAAGTTGCCCGCAAGGAAGGGAAACCGGAACAAATTCTGGAAAAAATTGCTTTAGGCAAATTGAATAAATATTATCAGGAAGTATGTTTGTTAGAGCAAGTATTTGTGAAGGATAATAGCAATAACGTTGAAGGCGTTGTGGATGAATTCAACAAAGCACATTCTTCTTCCATGAAAATTAAATGGTTCAAACGATTCCATCTGAGCGACGAAAATAAATAAATATTTTTATTTGGAAGGTCTTATTGTTTAATAAGACCTTTTTTTTTATTAAATTGGTGATAATTATGAATGAGAACTTGAAATATAAAAGAATATTGCTGAAACTCAGCGGCGAATCTTTGATGGGTAATCAAGGGTTCGGTATCGATCCTAAAGTGCTTGATTTTTTCGCGAAAGAAATTAAAAAAGTTCACGATTTAGGCGTTGAGGTTGGAATTGTTATCGGAGGCGGTAATATCTACAGAGGTCTCAATGCCGGAAAGCAGGGCATAGACAGAGTTACCGGCGATCAGATGGGTATGCTTGCCACTATCATCAATGCGCTTGCGCTGCAGAATGCCTGCGAACATGTCGGGCTGTTTACAAGACTTATGTCTTCAATTCAAATGGAAGAAATAGCCGAGCCGTTTATTCGCCGCAGAGCGATGAGACATATTGAAAAAGGCAGAGTTGTGATTTTCGGCGCCGGAACCGGCAGCCCTTATTTTTCGACCGATACCGCCGCATCGCTGCGGGCTATTGAAATTGAAGCGGACGCTATTCTCAAAGGCACTCGAGTTGACGGTATTTTTGATTCCGATCCGGAGAAAAATCCGAACGCCGCGTTCTTTGAAGAAATCTCCTATCTCGATGTGCTGAACAAAAATTTACGCGTAATGGATCTTACCGCAATAAGTTTATGTAAGGAAAATAATCTTCCTATTATTGTTTTTAATATGGATAAGGCGGATAATCTTCTGCGTCTTACAACTGGAGAAAGTGTCGGTACAGTTGTAGGAAACCTGGAATTGAAAATTAAACCACCCATTAATAATTGAGGTTAACATGAACCCTATAGTAAAAGACGCACAAACTAGGATGGGTAAATCGGTAGAAGCCTATCGACATGATATTTCGAAAATTAGAACCGGAAAAGCTACTACGGCATTGCTTGATAGTATTAAAGTAGAATATTACGGAACGCCCACGCCTCTGAATCAAGTTGCAAATGTTTCGGTTCTTGACGCGCACACTTTGAGTATTACTCCCTGGGATAAATCGGTTATCCACGAAATTGATAAAGCGTTAACTACCGCCGAGATGGGTTTGAACCCTATAAATGACGGAACGAATATTAAAGTTCCCATTCCTCCTCTTAATGAAGAACGAAGAAAAGAACTTGTTAAACTTGTGAAAAAATATGCGGAGGATGCCAAAATCGCCGTTCGTAATATTCGCCGCGATTCCAACGATCATCTTAAAAGAGCCGAAAAAGAAAAAGAATTTTCGGAAGACGACCTTCGCAAATTTGAAAAAGAAGTTCAAGAGCAAACCGACAATCATATTCATGAGATTGACGAAATAACTAAGAAAAAAGAAGTTGAAATAATGGAAGTTTAGTTGAATTTATCCTATTAATAAACCAACCGTTCTTATGAGCGGCTTTTTTATTTTAAATAAATTTAACATTTTAGGATACGGTTTATAATTTTACTGTTAGGTGCGAAATGTCAATAACAAAACAAGAAGCTCTCGATTATCATAGTCGGGGAAGAAAAGGAAAAATTGAAGTCAAATCGACTAAACCTTTTTTTACGTCAAGAGATTTGTCCTTAGCTTATACTCCCGGTGTGGCTGAGCCGTGCAGGGAAATTGAGAAAAATCCGGATGACGCTTATCTATACACGGCTAAAGGAAACCTTGTGGCTGTTGTTTCAAACGGTTCAGCCGTATTGGGCTTGGGAAATATTGGAGCCTTAGCCGGAAAACCTGTTATGGAGGGCAAAGGCGTTCTATTCAAAAGATTTGCTGATATTGACGTTTTTGATATTGAATTAAATACAAAAGATCCTGACGAGGTTATACGTACGGTTCAATTGCTGGAGCCGACATTCGGAGGAATTAATTTGGAAGATATAAAAGCTCCGGAATGTTTTTACATAGAGGAAAAATTAAAAGAAACAATGAACATTCCCGTTTTTCACGATGACCAGCACGGGACTGCGATTATTTCATGTGCCGCTATGCTTAATGCGGCGGAGATAGCCGGAAAAAAATTGGAAGAAATGAAAGTTGTAGTTTCCGGCGCCGGATCGGCGGCTGTAGCGTGCGCAAATTTATATATTATTGCCGGCATAAAAAGAGAAAATGTTGTAATGTTCGATTCCAAGGGATGCATTTATAACGGACGTTCGGATTTGAATAAATACAAACAGCAGTTTGCTACCGATACTTATTTTGAATCGATCGCAGAAGCGTTAAAAGGCGCCGATTTATTTGTAGGCGTTTCCGTAGGCGGTTTATTAACCCCGGATATGATAAAAGGAATGAATGAAAATCCGATAGTTTTTGCGTTAGCCAATCCCGATCCTGAAATTGATTATCCGACTGCCGTAAGCGCGCGGGAAGATTTAATTATGGCTACAGGAAGAAGCGATTATCCGAACCAGGTAAATAACGTGTTGGGATTTCCCTTTATTTTCAGAGGCGCTCTCGACGTACGCGCAAAAAAAATTAACGAAGAAATGAAAATTGCCGCGGTTCGCGCTCTTGCTCAGCTTGCTAAAGAAAAAGTGCCTGAAGTAGTTTTAAATGCATACAGCGGGGAGCAATTTTCCTACGGAAGAGAATATATTATTCCAAAACCTTTTGACCCGCGGGTTCTCTGGAAAGTGGCTCCGGCAGTGGCAAAAGCCGCGGTGGATTCCGGCGTGGCTCAAAATCCTATCTCCGATTGGGAAGCTTACAAAGAAGAATTAAAAGAGAGACTCGGTTTTTCGGAACAGAATATTAGAGTATTAATTCACAAAGCGAAAAAATCTCCCAAAAAAGTTGTTTATATAGAAGGTTCGGAAGAAAAAATTATTCGCGCCGCAAATGCCGTTTTTAGTAATAATATTGGTCAGCCGGTATTGTTAGGCAGCGTAACTAAAATTAAGGACAAAATCACCGAACTCGGGTTTGATGTTGACCACTTTGAAATTATTAATCCATCTAAAAACGAAAAACTGAATGAATATGCCGGAATATATTTCCAGGAAAGAAAAAGAAAAGGAGTAACTCCGCAAACCGCTGTTGTTATTCTTAAAGAGAACAGGTATTTCGGAGCCATGATGGTTAAAATGGGAGACGCCGACGCTTTGATTGGCGGACTTACATCAAACTATCCTAAAACAATTAAGCCCGCTCTTGAATGTATTGGCGTAAAAGAAGGCTTTACAAGAATCGGCGGGTTATTTATGGTCATAATAAATCGCCGCGTTCTTTTCTTTGCCGATACATCCGTTAATGTAAATCCAAGCGCCGAGGAATTAGCCGAGCTGGCAATACTTACGGCTGAAACCGCAAAAGATTTTGAGATTACGCCTAGAATTGCAATGCTTTCTTTCAGTAATTTCGGCAGTGTGAGAACGAAAGAATCTTTAAAAGTTCAGAAAGCCGTTCAAATTGTAAAAGAGCGTATGCCCGATCTTATTATTGACGGAGAAATGCAGGTCGATACGGCTGTCGCGCCGGATATTGCTGAAAAAAATTATCCGTTTAGCGCCATAAAAGGTGACGCAAACGTGCTGATTTTTCCCGAACTGAATTCAGGGAATATTGCTTATAAACTATTTGAAAGATTAACCGACGCAACCGTAATTGGACCAATATTGCTCGGCACAAAGAAATCGGTGCACGTTCTTCAGCGCCACGCGACGGTTGACGATATTGTTAATATTACCGCCATTGCAGTGGTGAAAGCAAAGTCGTAATTTAATATCTGTCTTGTCTTGAAATAGCTTGACAAAAAATATAGGCATTAATACTGTGGAGAACAGACGACGCGGACACAAATTTTCTTCTTACCGTTATTCTGATCCCTACGCAGTTCGGAGAATCTGTAACGCTACTCCGGAAATATAAAATCATGGGAACGCTGATTGTCATGATTGAACCGCTCTGCGGTTCTGGGCTGATTTCCCCTTTTTCTTTCTACGGACTGCGTCCGCAGTTATTGTAAATTGAAGCGCTCCGCGCTTCCGGCTTAAAACGATTCAGTAAGATAAGACTAACAAAAAAATTTTAATACGTAAGTCTCTTGTACAAATGAATTTAATAGGAAACAATTTAATGCTTGAACAATATTCCAGTCGCCGACTGCGGAGCAGTCAAATTTACAATAGCCTCGAACGCAGTTCGAGGGCTAGAGAAAAAGAAAAGAGACACAACTGCGGAGCAGTTGAATTATCATCCCTTTTTCCATTTCTTACCTGAAAAATTAATCTTCTTACAATTTTAGGCATCTATTCTCATCAAAATTCTAAGCAACTTTTCTGAATTTAGATATTTTAGTATATAAAAATATTATAGTGGAAATGAATTAAATGGATAAAATATTGCATTATTATCCCTTTAAGTATAGTTTATCAGCTAAAAGAAAAGTGCGTTTTTCTCATTTCTGGAAAGCATTTACCTTTGCAATTCTCATTTCTGCT
>CAYNUJ010000120.1:0-9477 GCA_964400095.1 uncultured Melioribacteraceae bacterium | reverse complement strand
CTCCGGTTCCCACCCATACAACATTTCTATTGTTCGGGTCAATTGTAACGCAGCCTATTGAATACGCGCCGTATTTATCGAAAACGGGTTTCCATGTTGTTCCGCCGTTTGTGGTTTTCCATACGTGTCCCGCCGCCGCGGCAACGTAAAACTCGCTGTGGTTTTCCGGGTTGACTGCAAAATCGGCAATTCTTCCCGAAGTGAAGGCTGGTCCCAAACTTCTGAATTTTAATCCGGAGAATAATCCGGAATTAAGTGTGTCTTTTGTATTGCCGTTTTGGGCAAATGTTAGAACGGTAACGCTGAAAAATATGATTATCAGTGAACGGAAGCGATTCATACATACCTCGTAAATTGTGTTAATTTGAAAAAATAAATCCGCCGGATGTGTTTAGTTTCAAAAGTATTTAAATTGTTCTATGAAATTTGATATATATTGTACGAAATTAGTAAATAAGAACATTACTTCAAAACAACATGACAGCTAAATTAAGACGTATCAGCGAATTCAAAAGTTTCGTAACCGGCAGTCCCGGAGCGGTTGTATATTTCTCAAATTCCGACTGCGGTGTATGCAAGGTTCTTAAACCGAAATTACATGAAATGCTGACAAAGAATTTTCCGCTAATTAAATTTGCTTATGTTGACGTTTCGGAGGCGCGGGAACTATCGGCTCAGCAAAATGTTTTTACAATTCCGACGATATTATTTTATTTCGACGGAAAAGAATTCCTTCGGAAATCGAGAAATGTAAATCTCTTTCAGTTAAAAGAAGAGTTAAATAGAATTTATAATTTGGCGTACGGGGAATAATGAAAACGAAAGAAAAAATGTTATTCGGGAAAAAGAAATCCGTTATCGGAATGATTCACGTAGGCGCTCTGCCGGGCGCTCCTAAATATAACGGCGATATGAAGCGATTGATTTCTACGGCGGTTAGCGAAGCTGAAATATACGCTTCCGGCGGGGTTGACGCTTTGATGATTGAAAACATGCACGACGTTCCTTACTTAAATAGAAGCGCCGGACCGGAAATTACGGCGGCTATGTCGGTTATCGGTTTTGAGGTTAAGAATAAATCAAGGCTGCCCACCGGAATCCAAATATTAGCAGGCGCGAACAAGCAGGCGCTGGCGGCGGCAAAAGCTGCCGGTCTGGATTTTGTCCGGGCGGAAGGATTTGTATTTGCTCATGTAGCCGACGAGGGGATTATCTCTTCCGATGCCGGAGAGCTAATGCGTTACAGAAAGCAAATTTCAGCCGAGAATGTTTTAATTTTCACAGATATTAAAAAGAAACACAGTTCGCATCAAATTACTGAAGACATGAATATTGCCGAAACAGCAAAAGCCGCGGAGTTTTTTCTAAGCGACGGAGTGATTGTAACCGGGAAGTCCACATCGGAATCTGCTGATATAAACGAAGTTGCCGTAGTTTCCAATGCGGTTAATATCCCGGTTCTTGTAGGCTCTGGAATAACCGCAGATAATCTGCCCAGATATTTCTCTTCGACAGACGGATTCATAGTGGGTTCGCATTTCAAGAAAGACGGTAATTGGTTCAACGGAGTTGAACGGAGAAGAGTGGAAAATTTTATGCGGAAGTTTTTATTACTGAATCAGTGACGCAATATTTTTTTTGGAACTAAAATTCAATTTAATTTTTTAATTCTGTGATTCTCCAATTTTTTCATACAAATATGAAAAACTCTAATAATGAAACTATGCCATTTTTTTGGTATTTTTAAAGTCATATTTTTTAAAATATTGCAATGAAATATTACGAATTAAACGATAGAGAAAAATCAATATTACGCTACGTGATCCATCAATTTATATTGACGGCTTCGCCGGTGGGCTCCCGTAATATTTCCAAAAAATATGATATTGGTCTTTCTCCGGCAAGCATTAGAAATATTATGGCTGATTTGGAGGATACAGGTTTCCTCGGGCATCCTCATACTTCCGCCGGAAGAGTGCCTACGGATAAAGGTTATCGCTTTTATGTCGATTCTCTTATGGAACCGCCGAAGCTGAATTTATCTGAAAAGAAAGTGATAAGGCAAAGAATTCAAGATCATCTCGACGATGAAACTGAAAGCGTTCTTCATTCCACTTCGCGATTATTAAGCGATATTACAAATTTACTGGCGTGCATAACTTATCCTAAATTTGAGGACGCAATCTTGGAAAAACTGCAGATTGTTAATTTGTCCTCTTCCAGGATACTTGTTGTGTTAACTATAAAGTCCGGATTGGTAAAAACAATAACGCTTGAATTGAACCGCGATAGCAGCGACGGAAATTTCGAAGGAATTCAGAGATTATTAAACGAGCGTTTAAGCGGATTGACTTTTCGGGAAATAAGGACGACGTTAAGGGAAAGAATGCGCGGCGCGCTGGGAGAAAAATTCAAACCCATCATCCGCCTTTTTGTAGATTCGGTGGATAAGATATTTGCCGACGTTGCTTCGAGCAGTAAAACAATAATTACCGGCGCGAAAAATATAGTAAAGCAGCCTGAATTTGAAAATCACGACTCGTTTCAAAGTATAATTGAATTGATTGAGGACAGAGATATTGTTGTTCATATAATGGATAAGAAGTTGACGCAAATTGGCAGCGGCTTGACTATCACAATCGGGAAGGAAAACGAAGAAGAGAAACTGAGCGATTACAGTCTTGTTGCCAAAGAATATAAATTAGGCGAAGCTAAAGGAACGGTAGGAATTATTGGTCCCAAAAGAATGCAGTATTCAAAAGCAATTGCTTCCGTTGTTTACATTGCCCAAGAATTGGCTAAAGAATTGAGAGTAAAAAGTAATTAAGGAGATAGATGAATTATGAAAAAGAAAGATATAAAAAAAGAGGAAAACGAAGCTGTGAATAAAGAATCCGGAAACGAGATTGAAGTTGAAGTAGTAAAAAACGACGATGAAAAATCTAAGAAATCGAAAAAAACGAAGGACAAGGAAATAGATAAGTGCGAAGAGTTGAAGAATGAAATTCAAGAATTGAAGGATTCGCTCTTACGCCGCGCGGCGGAATTTGAAAATTATAAACGCCGAACTGAAAACGCTCAGATGGAAATGATAAAATACGCCGCCGAGCCGTTCATCATTAATATGCTGCCGATCTTCGACGATTTGGAGCGTTCGGTTAATCACATGAATGATTCCGGCGATATCGATTCGTTGAAAAAAGGCATACAATTAGTTTTCGATAAATTTAAAAAAGCGCTGGAAGACCAGGGCGTTAAAAAAATTGAATCGTTAGGAAAACCTTTTGACGTTGACCTTCACGACGCCCTTATGCAGCAGCCCGCGGAAGGAGTTGAACCGCACACCGTATTGCAGGAAATTGAGCCGGGTTATTTGTTTAAAGATAAAGTTATCCGTCACGCTAAAGTTGTCGTAAGTCAGGAAGTAACCGGAAATACCGAGAACAATGAAGATGAAAACGGAAAAGATGAATAAAAGAATATGGAATTGTAGATGACAAAAAGAGATTATTACGAAATACTCGGTATCGCTAAATCCGCTTCTCAAGATGAGATTAAAAAAGCCTATAGAAAACTCGCTATGCAGTACCATCCGGATAGAAATCCGGATAATAAAGAAGCCGAGGAAAAATTCAAAGAAGCCGCCGAGGCTTACGAAGTTTTAAGCGACGAACAGAAGAAGGCAAAATACGATAAATTTGGTCACGCCGGGTTACGCGGAGCATCCGATTTTCAAGGGTTCGACAATGTAAACGATATATTCAGCCATTTTTCAGACATATTCGGCGGGGCTTTCGGAGGTTCTTCTATTTTCGACGATATATTCGGTCAGCAGTCCGGGGGAAGAGGCGGCAGAAGAAGGGGAACCGGAACTCCCGGCAGCGATTTGAAACTTACTTTGAAATTAACGCTTGAGGAAATTTCCCGCGGAACCACAAAAAAAGTTAAAATTAAAAAATACAATAAATGCGACGTCTGCCGCGGTTCCGGAGCCAGGAACAGCGGTTCATTTAAAACATGTTCGGTCTGCAGCGGTTCAGGAGAAATGCGTCAGGTAAGCCGTTCTATCTTCGGTCAATTTGTCAATATTACTACTTGCACAAATTGCGGAGGAAGCGGAAAAATAATTTCCGACCCATGCCCTAAATGTTCCGCGGACGGACGGGTTTACGACGAATCGACAATTAAAATATCTGTGCCTCCCGGTGTGCATGACGGCAGTTACATGACTTTACGCGGTGAAGGGAACGCCGGAAAAATGGGCGGAAGCAGCGGGGATATTATTGTTGTGTTTGAGGAATTGCCCCACGATTATTTTATGCGCGAAGGGGACGATATAATTTACGATTTATTCATTAGTTTTCCCGAAGCGGTTCTCGGTACCGAAGTTGAAATTCCAACTCTTAACGGAAGAGCAAAATTGAAAATCGAACCCGGAATTCAGCCCGGGAAATTTCTCAAAATGCGAGATAAAGGAATTCAGCATTTGAACAGTCACGGTTCCGGCGATCAGTTGGTTCGCGTTAATATTTTTGTGCCTAAAAAGGTCTCGTCGAAAGAGAAAGATCTTCTTAGAGAATTAAATAGTTTGTCAAGTATTAAAGTGCCCGAAAAATAAAATTGCGAGTTGATTAAAAAATTATTCAAACGGCTGTCAATTATTGTCGGTTTTACTGAATCGGAATTGAAGATTGTGTTCTTTTTATTGTTTACTTTTGCAACCGGAATAGTCTTAAAATATTGCGCCGGCGTTAAAATTATTCCGGCGGCGGAAAAATATGATTATTCATACAGCGACAGCTTGATTTTCGGTTCTCCGAATAAGGGAAAATTGAAATCTGAAGAAAAAAAAGTTGAATCTGAGCAAGAACTTTCTGATTTTAGCACGAATAATATTGAATCAAATTACAAAAAGTTCGCGAAGAGTCTTTCGGGTAAAATTAACATCAATAAAGCGGACGAAATAAAGCTGTCTCAATTACCTGGAATAGGCAAAAAGACAGCGGGAAACATAGTAAATTACAGACGTAATAACGGCGGTTTCAAAAAGATTGAAGACTTGATGAAAGTTAAAGGCATAGGAAAAAGAAAATTTAATAAAATAAAAAAGTTAATTCATTTATAATTAGGAGTTTTATTATCCGGAGGAAAAATGAGAAAATCTGAACCTTGGTATATTCACGCGCCGCTTTGGGTAGTTATTGCTATTTTAACCTACCTTTTAATTCAAGTGGCTATTATACAACCATCTGAAATAATGAAACAGGAAAGATACTTCAAAGCGGAATCGAGAGCAAGAATGGTGAACATCCGTCAAGCTGAAATCCTTTGGCAGAAAAAAAACGGCAGTTTTACCGATAAATTAGACAGCTTATTAAATTATGTGGCGACCGATTCAAGCGTAATAAAATTGATGACGGAAATAGATACCATTACTCGCAGATCAAAAAATCCGTTTTCGCCCTTAACAAACGGCGAATTTTCTATTGACAGCCTTTTCCGAACGCCTAAATCAAATTCGTTTTATATCCTGAAAGTCGATACTTCTCAATCGATTGATACGGTTATCAACCGTTATGGGAAATTAGTAAGTATTGATACAAACATTGTAATCGGGACAAGATATTTACTTGAGTGCCCCGACGGCTATGGAAAAATAGGCGATCTTTACAGCGACGCATTAAAGAACACAGCATCCTGGGAATAGCGGACTAATGTCGCTGTCATTCGCTAATGCCGGCATAAATATTACCAGTGAGAAACTTCAAATTGTTGAAGTTTCCTGCAAAGATGAAAAATTTATTGTGGAGAATATTGAAGAGGAATTTTTCGGAGAAATTCTGGATTTCAGTAATAAGGAAGCGAAACTAATCAATATTCTCCAATCGGCTTTTGATGAAATAAATTTACGCAGTCCAATTAAGGCAAAAGATATTTCTTTTACGCTGCCGCCCAATAAATTTAGAGTATTTGAAATTCCATTCGAACTTTCCCTCGCTAAAAAGGATTTATTGCGGCACATTAAATGGGAATTTAATATGCTCTTTCCACACGAAGACGAAAATTCCTATATCATTCGCGAAGTGAAAATTGTTAATAATAATTTAAGATTAGCGCCGACGCTTATTATTTTGGCGGTTCGTAAAAGTTATTTAACCTTGCTGCATAAATTTTGCCTGCGCAATAAATTAAATTTGAAATTAGTTGACCACGCGCATTTAGCCGCGACAAATGTTTTCAGAGGATTTTCGGCAAAAAGCGAAGAATTGAGTTTCAGTCTGTATCTTAGCGATAAAAGTTTTTCGCTCGTTCTTCTCGATAAAGATTATCCTATATATTTTAAAAATTTTACAATAGACAGCGCCGTTCAAATTCTGGATAAATTAAAAAAAGCTCTTAACGTAATTAATGAAATCGGCATTCCGATGCCCGCCGAAAAAAGAGGATACATTGCCGGGGATAATATCTCCGATGCTCTGCTCGGTCAGATCAAAGACGAACTCAACCTAACGTTCATTAAGCTAAATCCGTTCGCCCTGGTAAAAACAAAGAGCGAATTGGAGGAGACAGAATTTTTCAACAGGAAATATAATTCGTTTGCCGCTCCGGTAGGAATTTCATTCAGGTTGAGCTGATGAGAATTACCGGGGGAGATTTAAGAGGCAGAACGCTTAAAGTTCCCAAATCCGATTTGATAAGACCAACCACCGACAGAGTTAGAGAATCGCTCTTTAATTATCTGCAGAATATTTTTGAATTCGAGGGAGCCAAGGTATGCGACATTTACGCCGGCAGCGGCGCGCTCGGAATGGAAGCGTTCAGCCGCGGAGCCGAATCGGTTCACTTCGTTGAAAAAAATTATGTGATTTATAAGAATCTCATTAAAAATATAAATTCCTTGGGCGTAAAAGACAACTGTAAAATTTTTAAGATGGAAGCCGTTAGGTTCGCTAAAAGAGAGAACCATGAACGGTATGATTTTATTATTGCCGATCCGCCCTTTTTCAAATATGATATTCACCCGGTTGTGCGTAATTTGCTCGAAAGAGAGTTCTTAACCGAAAACGGATTAATTATTGTTGAAAGATCAGTTCAAACCGAGGAAAAAGATATTGAGGCATTCGGGAAAGAACCGTTTAAGAAAATAGGCGATAGCCTCATTTATAGATTTGAATGAAATTAAAAATATTATTATTTACTTTAGAATTTAAAATCATTCCCAAAATTCATAAAAAGTTAATTTATTCTTATATTGCGTAAAAGTAAGTAAAACAAATTTGAATATAAAAATGAAACGAGTACTTTATCCAGGAACATTCGATCCGGTGACAAACGGACATATCGACGTTGTAAAACGGGCAAACGATCTATTCGACCAAGTAGTGGTAACTGTCGCTAAAAATCCGGTTAAGACAGCCCTCTTCACCATATCCGAAAGAATTGAAATGCTTAATGAATGTTTGAAGGAATTTGATAATGTAATAGTCGATTCTTTCGACGGATTGGTGGTAGATCACGCGAGGGACATTAATGCGGTCGGTATAATACGCGGACTGAGAGCAATAAGCGATTTTGAATATGAATTTCAAATGGCGTTGATGAACCGCAAGTTAAATAATGAGTTGAAAACTATCTTTCTAATGCCTCACGAAAAATATACTTATTTGAACTCTACGATAATTCGCAACTTGGCTCAATTCAAAGCCGACGTAAGCGAATTTGTTCCTCCGATTGTAGTTGAGAAACTAAAAGAGAAGAAACTCTGGCGAACCTCATCCGATTTATAGGGCGCGGCTTTTACAATCAATTATATCGATGGAGAATAATAAATGTTTGAAGAAAGTTTAATTTCATCCAATAATATATGGGCGCTCTGGGCTGTTTTATTTTCGGTAGGCGGTTTTGCAATTTGGGCGGAACGAACTAAACTCGGCGCTAAACTTTCCGCCGTGGTAATCGCAATTCTCGGAACGTTCGTTTTATCAAACTTATCAATCATACCGTCAACTTCCCCGGTTTACGACGCAGTTTGGACTTATCTCGTTCCTCTGGCAATCCCGCTGTTACTATTTAAAGCAAATATCAGAAAAATTATTAAAGAAGCCGGACCGACTTTAGCCGCTTTTTTATTTGGAACTATCGGTACAATTGCCGGAACAATTATCGCTTTTTTTTTAATTCCGTTAGGCGAGGAAGGGTGGAAGATTGCGGGAATTTTCTGTTCGACATATATCGGCGGTTCGATGAATTACGTCGCGGCTTCGGAAGCGTTGCAGCTTCGTTCGGGGGATTTGTTAACAGCGGGAGTAGCGGCGGATAATTTAGTAATGACAATATATTTCCTTCTCCTTTTCGCGCTTCCGTCTATTAAGTTCCTCCAAAAAAGATATCCGAACGTACACGAAGAAAATTCCTATTCGATGGAATCTTTAGCCGACGAAAGGAGCGAGGACAATCCATCGCTTTTGGATATGTCGGCGGGTGTGGCAATTTCGTTTATTCTTTGCGCGGTTGGATTCGGGTTACAGAATTTTATAGACGTAAGAGGAAGCGCAATACTTGTAATAACCGCAATTGTTGTTCTGCTCGCAACCGTTTTCCCCAAACAGATAGGAGCAATTAAGGGCGGAGATAAAATAGGCACATTATTAATGCAGGTGTTTTTTGCCGCTATCGGCGCAAGCGCGAATATCGGCGTGGTTCTTAAAGTGGGACCGGTATTATTTATTTTCGCGGGATTGATTTTGTTCGTGCATTTGATAGTTATACTTTCTTTGGGAAAGGTATTCAAATTAGATTTAGCCGAAATAGTTATTGCGTCTAACGCGAATATGGGCGGTCCGACTACCGCCGCGGCTATGGCGGTTGGCAGAAGGTGGAATACTCTTGTAATTCCCGCTATTCTCTGCGGAACTCTCGGGTACGCTGTCGCTACTTTCATCGGAGTTGGCGTTGGATACTGGCTGCGTTAAAAAATACGTGAAAATTTAGGCGGGAAACAAAAGCGGGATAAAAATTCAACTGCTTCGCAGTAGAGTGTCTTTGCTTTTTTCCAGGTCCCCGAACTTCTCTATAAGAGTCCTTCGGACGTTCGAGGCTATTGTAAATTTGACTGCATTCGCAGTCAGGGAGACGGATATCTCTCAAAAGAGTCCAGTGGACAATTTGCAATAACTGCGGACGCAGTCCGTAGAAAAGAGAAAGCAATAGTCACACCGCGGACTCAGAATGACGAGATGGCGCGTTTTTTAAAAGTATGGGTGTTTACTTTGCCTTGACAGCAAATGAAAAGGACTGTCATTCTGAGTCCCGCTCTTGGGGACGAAGAATCTATTAAGTGAAAGGCGGAAGAGATTCTTCACTTAGTAGTATCCTTAAAACGGATACTATAAATTCAGAATGACGGGATGATGATTTTTTTAAAGAGTATATTTGGTTTCTTTGAATTGTTTCAAAAGTCAGAGGAATGTTGTCATT
>CAYNUJ010000119.1:0-9511 GCA_964400095.1 uncultured Melioribacteraceae bacterium | reverse complement strand
ATGGAGCGGCGGGGAATGTTTGAGTCCAACCTGATTGGTTTACTTCCGATACCGTATATGTAACCCCTGGTTGAAGATTATTGAAACAATAATTGCCATCTTGATCTGTAGTGTCAGTAATTACTACCGGGACCATATTCTGATTATATGATAATTGAATTTCCCAACCGGATAACCCCAATTCGCCGCTATCTTTATTTGCATTTCCATTCAAATCATTAAATTTCATGCCACAGATTGAGGCGCTGTCTAACGCTACAATTGATTGTTCTATTTTCGATGTATAAATGTCCTGATTGCCATTACGATTATCCACCCAAGTAATAATAGCTCCGTTACCTCCATCACTTACTATAGTGGGAGTATACTGAGATTGGGGAGCTGTACTAATAGCAATTCCATCTTGTGCCCATGTAACTGCTCCACTACTATTTATTCCCTGAGCATAAATATCCATTACATTTGAGTTACGACCGTCATACCAAGTAATAATGGCTCCATTACTTCCGTCGCTTACCATAGTGGGAGAAGAGTATTGAGCGCCGTATTGACCGCCAGAAGCTGTGCAAATAGCAACTCCATCGGCTGTCCATGAAACTCCGCCATTATTATTTATTCCTTGAGCATAAATATCGGGATCCCCATTACGTAGATCCTGCCAGGTAATAATAGCGCCGCCAAGTCCATCGCTAACTATCGCAGCAGATCGTTGATGACCGGTAACCGTAGAAATAGCTACATCGGTAGAGGTCCAAGCAACTCCCCCACTACTGTTTATTCTCTGAGCATAAATATCCAGGTCGTTTCCATTTCGTAAATCTTGCCAAGTAATTATGGCTCCATTACTTCCATCGCCTGCTATCGCGGGAGCAGATTGATTACCATTAGCCAAGCTAACAGGAGCCCCATTTGCTGTCCATTGAACTCCACTATTAGTTAGTTTCTGAGCATAAATATTATTGTCAATTCCATTGCGCACGTCATTCCAAGTAATAATAGCTCCATTAAGTTCGTCACTTACTATAGCGGGATAAAATTGCGTAAATTGAGCCGTGCAAATTGCAACTCCAGTTCCTGGCCAAAGCACGGTCCCAAGATTACTTAATTTTTGAGCATAAATGTCAATATTAAAACCACTACCACTCTGCCAAGCGACATACGCCCCGCCATTTCCATCACTTACTATCTTAGGAAAAGTTTGGTCTGCTGTAGCTGTGCAAAGAGGAACTCCATCTGTTGTCCATTGCACTATTCCGACACTATTGATTTTTTGTGCGTAAATATCATAATCACTACCGTTTCGGAAGTCTTGCCAAGTAATAATTGCCCCACCACTGCCATCACTTTCTATTGATAGGGAAGATTGAACATCGGAAGCGGTACAAATGGCAACTCCATCAAGAGTCCAAATAATTATTCCATTATTATCTATTCTCTGGGCGTAGATATCCGAATTACCATTACGGCTATCCACCCATGCAATTATTGCGCCTCCGCTGCCGTCGCTCGTACTTGAGGAGCCACTTTGGCTTCCTACTTGCGTGGAAATTGGATTGTTAATAGTTGGAATTGGCAACCATTGGGAATAAATATAGCTACTTAATAATACAGTTAGAAAAAGCACTCTAAATAGAATTCGATTTTTCATTTCAACCTCTTTTTATATTATTAGAAATATTATTTTTTTTCAATTTAACCTCGTCTTATTACCCAGACGTGATCGGGAACTAAAACTTTATATTATCTCACCATTTTTAATCTTTATTGAAGTTTTGTTCTTCAGGTTTTTCAGGGATAATTTTAACTTTTCTATTTTAATTGCTGAAACATTCGGATCGTTTTCCAGGTCGGAAATTGCTTCTTCAATTGAATTAAATTCTTTAATATTGGAATCATTTGTATCTTTTTTTATTATCAATACCGGGGCAGATGTAGAATGTCCTTTTTTAAATAAACCGCACAGCTTTTTTAAGATTTTCAATTTGTTTTGCCTGAATTTTGATCAAAACTATACACTACAACCGGCAATTACAATAGCTAACAAGCGTACGGTAGGTATGAGTAAATTAACGGTATGAAATAGTAATTAATCGGTAAGCGCTGGAGAAGTGTTCTGCTCCGGGGTAATTATTTTATAGAGAGGTATTGGAAGGGAAATGATTACTTCCGTTCCGTGAGAATCGTTGCTGCGATTGCTGAGATCTTCAAACATTATTGGTTTTGGCAGTTCCATTTTTGTACTCAGCAGCCGGAGACGTTCTTCAATAATTTCTATCCCTTTGGATATATGATCTCCTTTTTTATGTTTTTTTGCTTCATTTATTCCAATTCCATTGTCAGAAATTTTAATTATCAAAGCCTGTGATATTACTTCATTAATGTCTATTTCTTCAAAAGAAAATGAAATTGTTATAAGACCTTTTTTGCCCGAATTTATTATTCCGTGCCAGAGGGTATTTTCCACAAAGGGCTGGATGATCATATTGGGTATTAAAATTTCAATTGGATTAATATTATTTCCCATTATAATTTCATAAGAAAAATTTTCCTGGAATCTTAGTTTTTCAATATTTAGATAAAGTTTAAGCCTTTTAATTTCTTCCGATAAAAGTATAAAGCCTTTTCCGGCGGTATCAAGATTTTTTCTTATTAATTGCGCCATCATTGCTATGTAGTCGTTTGCTTCTTCTTTTCTATTATCATTTATTAAAAATTGCACGGAGTTTAATGCATTAAATGTAAAATGTGGATTCATCATTGCCGCTAACGCCTGATGCTTAAGATCGTTTATCCTTTCGGAAATTTCTAATTTTTCCGTTGTCTTTTTGTAATTAAGTTTTATTCGCCAGGTGAATATTATAAGGAAGAGAACAAGAATTGTTGTTATTATTAACAGGTTAAACCATATAGTTTCAACAAATTTTGGTAACACCTGAAATTTCAGCGTATATGGTTCGCCCCAACCAACATTCTGAGCTTTTGCCATTATTTGAAGATTATAATATCCTTTATCAAGAGAAATAAAATCCAGAAAGTCGTGGTCTGTTTCTATCCATCTACTATTCAAATTGTATTTGTATCTTACTGAACCGGAAGAGGAAAAACTTAAAGCTTTAAAATCGATATAAACGTTTCTTTGTGCCGGACTAAAAACTAAATTGTTAAAATTAGTATAAACTGAATCACCGGCTTTTACGCTCATGATTTTTATTTTTAAAGAATTACGTTTATAACTATCAAACAGATTTACGTCCAACACAGAAATTCCATTGCTTGTGCCTATATACATTAAATTTTTATCATCATCAAAACAAAGGGACAAAACTTCGTTTGAAGGTAGGCCGGTCCGGCTGTTAAGATATTTAATCGTGCTTCCATCATATAAATAAAGTCCATTCATGTTTCCAATCCATATCCTGTTTTTGTCATCAGAAACTATGGCATTGGAGGATGTTAAATCATTGCCGAGTATATTGTTATAACTGCTAACAGAGTCGCTAATAAGATTATATTTTGCGATTCCTTTTGTGCCTGCAAACCAAACATTGTTTTGATTGTCCTGATAAATTGAAACAATTTTTGAACTTAAAACCGGATCATCCGAAAAGAAAATTTTCCGCCACGTTGCCGGTTCCATTGTTTTGAAACCTTTGGGTATTTTACAAACACCCAGGGCTGTTGCAATCCAGATGTTCTTTTTTGAATCTTCAAAAATAATGTTTATCCTATTTATGCTGGGATTGTTTCCGAAAATATAGAATGGGGAATCATTGCCGCTAATGCCATTAAATTCCTTTTTAACCAAAATGCTGTTTCCATATGTTCCGAATATATACAGCCTATTACTTGTTTTGCAAAACGAAGGATTATCAAACAAATGGAATTTTATTCCTTTATGAGTAATATTAATTATTTTTTTGTTGCCAAAACTACCACCTATATAATAACTGGTATCATATTTTTTAATGCCATAAATATATTCATTTGTAGTTTTTTTTGAATTACTCTTTACGAATTCGAATTTCCCATTGTCAAAAATGTTAACTTTATTAAAAGTCCCTATTATCAATTTCCCTGAATTATCTTTAACAATGGAATAAATATTGTTATTACTCAAACCATCCGATTCATTATAATTTTTTAAATAAAGATTATTTAAACAATAAACTCCATTGCCAAAAGTCGATATCCAAATATTACCTTCGTTGTCTTCAAGGAAATTATTTACAAGTGTGTTCTGCAGATCCATTTTCTTTCCGATATTAATTATTTTGTCTGAATCGTGCGGAATTAAATAAAATCCCTTGTTCATTATAGAAAACCAGAGGTTGCCATTTCTGTCGCATAACATTGCAACAACATCGTTGCTTCCGGCTATATTAATGTTATAAGTTTTGATTATCTTTTTATTTTTTATCCTGTATATTTTTCCTCTTGCGCCGATATAAAAAGCGCTGTCTGCGTTTCTCGCATAACTATAGAGCCATGATTCCGGTAAACCGGCAACTATTCTTCTTACTAATTTTTCATTATTATAATTGAATAAACCAGCCGAAGTTAATGCCAAAATATTTCCATCTTGCTCTTTTTCCAGTTTACTTATATAAACCGGGCTTGAAGAAAAAATACTTGTACTCAAGCCGCCATTTTCTTTTTCAATGATTGAATTAATAGCGCCGGATTTTGTATAAGCATACAATATTTGCTTGTTATTTTTTGATGAGACAAACAACAAATAAGAAATTGCAATTCTTTTCCCATTAATTTCTCTACAGTAGGACTTAATACTTCCATTTTGTAAAACGTCTATACCGGTTTCATAATTACCGGCATATATTTTTCCTTCCATTCCTTCAACAATTGAAATAATTGAATTAGAACTGAGTCCGTCTTTTGTTCTGAAAGTTGTAAAGCGTTTACCATCAAACTTGCTTATTCCATTTGCTGTAGCGAACCAAATAAATCCGTCTTTATCTTGAATAATTTCGTAAACCGTTGAAGAAACAAGTCCGTCAGATGAAGTGTAGTGATAATAGGGAGGAGTTTGCGCAAAAATATTTGTGGCAAGAAAAATAGTAATTATTACGGCAACACAAAATTTATCTAACATTTCAAATCGATTTCATTATCGTTTTTATTTTTTGAATAAACTCAGGAGCTTTACGTCGCGATAACTCAATTTTGCTGCCATCGCTCATTACCACGTAGTTTCCGTCAAGGTTAGAAAATTCTTTAAAGAACTTGAGATTTATAAGATGTGATTTATGAGTACGATAAAATCTTTCTTTTGGAAGTTTTTCTTCAAATTCTTTTAAGGTTTTTGAAATGACGATTTTTTCATGTTTATCAAGTATTATAGTTGTATAACATCCATCGGCTTCAAGACGAACAATATCATCAATTAAAACAGTAGTAATTCCGTGAGAAGCCGGGATTATTAATTTGTTGGGTTCAAAAAATATTTCCTCGTTATGGCTTTTGTTTTTTAATTCGACTAATTTTTTAACAGTTTGTTTAAGTTCCTTAATGTTTATTGGTTTGAGGATATAATCTAGGGCGCCCGCTTTTACCGCTTTAATTCCAAATTCTTCGTGTGCGCTGACAAATACAACCATAAAATTACGTTCATCGAATTCTTCAAGAAAGTCAAATCCGTTTAGTACCGGCATATTAATATCGAGGAATACGACATCAGGTTTGTGAATATCTACAAATTCTTTTGCATTTACAACAGAGTCAGCAGACCCCAAGATCACAATTTCAGGGCAATAGGTTTCTATAATCTTCTTAAGATTTTCTCTTCCGAAAAATTCATCATCCACTATGATAGCTTTTATTTTAGAAAAAATCTTTTGTGAGAACATAGTTCTTTAATTAAATGTGTGCAAAAAAGTTTCATAAATATAGCTTTAATAATTATCAAAGTAAAAATAATAATAGATTAAAATTTTCTATTTTATACTTAAATGCGGATATTTAAAGAATAGTTTATAACTATTATTCGCCGCGCCATTGAATATGCTGATGAAGATCTATTCGAAAGGTAAATTATATGAAAAGACTTTTAATTGACGGTAAATCGCTTACTCTCAATATTGTAGATGAGTTTTTGCACAGTAATATTAAAATTTCTCTTACGAAAGAATCGGGAAAGAAAGTTAGAGAAGCAAGAAAATTAATCGACCGCTGGGTAGCGGAAGATAAAGTAATTTACGGAGTTACAACCGGATTCGGCGAGTTTGCAAACGTTAAAATTTCTTCCAAAGACAACGCCCGTTTACAGGAAAATTTAATAAAAAGTCATTCCGTAGGCGTCGGAGAACCTCTTCCGCCGCATTTAGTAAAATTGATGATGCTCTTTCGCGTAAACGCCCTCTCGGCGGGGCATTCGGGAATAAGACCGGGAACGCTTAAACTTCTGATTGAAATGATAAACAGAAATATTCTTCCCGTTATTCCGTCTCAAGGCTCCGTTGGGTCTAGCGGCGATCTGGCTCCCCTCTCGCATCTGGTTCTCGCGATGATAGGTCAAGGCGACGTTCAAGTTTATAAAAATATTTTTGATACAAACGAAAATCCGAAAGCGACAAACAGCAAAAGAGCGTTCAAAAAATTCGGTTTGACTCCGGTCAAACTTTCGGCAAAAGAAGGATTAGCCTTAATAAACGGCACACAGATGATGACAGCTTACGCCGCTTACATCTGCATCCGAGCCAAAAAATTGATTAAACTTGCCGACACAGCCGCGGCGCTTTCCCACGAAGCATTGAGAGCGACGGACAAAGCATACGATTTAAGGCTGCACAAACTCCGCCCTTATCCGGGGCAGATAACCACCGCGAAAAATATGCTGAAGCTCATTAAAAACAGCGGTATAAGGAAGTCGCATTTGGAAGACGACCCCCGCGTGCAGGATTCATATTCAATCAGATGCATTCCTCAAATTCACGGCGCTTCGCGCGACGCAATTAATTATATTTGTTCGAAAATCGAAATCGAACTCAATTCCGTCAACGACAATCCATTGATATTTCCTGTTGAAGGCGACCACCTTGAAGGCGGAAATTTTCACGGACAGCCGATTGCGCTCGTAATGGATTTTATGAAAATCGCGCTTTCCGAATTAGCCAATGTATCCGAAAGACGCACGGAACGCCTCGTAAACGGTTCGCTCAGCAGTCTGCCGCGGTTCCTAACAAAAGTTGGCGGACTGAATTCCGGTTTGATGATAGCGCAATATACTTCCGCCGCTTTGGTTTCGGAAAATAAAACCCTCGCTCATCCCGCAAGCGTGGATTCTATTCCAACTTCAGCTAATCAGGAAGACCATAATTCAATGGGTTCCATTGCGGCGAGGCACTGCTATCAAATTTTAAAGAACGTTACAAAAGTAATCGCTATCGAAATTTTAACCGCGTGCCAGGGAATCGAATTTCTTAAACCGCTTAAATGCGGCGCGGGTACGGAAACGGCTTATAAGTTTGTCAGAAAATTTATACCGCCGATTCATGAAGATAGAATATTATTTAAAGACATCAACACGCTTGTCAGTCTGATTGAAAACGATTCTCTCCTTAACGCCGTTGAAGAAAAAGTAAATTTGAATTAGGAAACGTATGACAAAAATAAAAATATTTATATTCTTAGCATTGATAAATATCGCCGCGCTCGGTCAGCGGGTGAATATTAAGTTTATTGAAACTACCGATTCCCACGGAGCAATTTATCCGTTCGATTTTGTAAAAAATAAAAGCGTTTCCAGTTCGCTTGCAAGCGTTGCCGCTTACGTTGAAGAGCAGCGCGAAGACACGACTCAGGAAGTTATTCTCCTAAGCGGAGGAGACCTTCTGCAAGGCTCGCCAGCGGTTTATTATTATAACTTCGAAGAGACGAAATCTCCGCATCTTTGCGCTGATGTTATGAATTATATGAAGTACGACGCGGCAGCCGTAGGCAACCACGATATTGAAGCCGGGCATAAAGTTTACGACAAATTCAGAGAACAACTGAACTTCCCCTGGCTTGGAGCCAACGCGGTTAAAGAGGATGGAATTACTCCTTATTTTCAGCCTTACACAATTTTGATTAGAAAGGGAATAAAGATTGCGGTTCTCGGATTGGTAACGCCTTACATCCCCCGCTGGCTTCCTCCTTCTTTTTACAGCGGAATGGAATTTCAGGATATGATTGAATCTGCGAAATATTGGGTTAAACAAATTAATGAAAAAGAAAATCCGGATATTCTTATTGGGTTATTCCACTCTGGCGTAGATTTTACATACGGAGGACAGGACGCGACAACATATAAAAACGAAAACGCTTCTCTGCTTGTAGCAGAGGAAGTTTCGGGTTTTGACGTTGTTTTTGTTGGACACGACCATCACGGCTGGAACAAAATAGTAACAAATACCGAAGGCGGAGAAGTTCTTTTATTAGGAGGAACAAGTTCGGCAAAAGAATTTGCGGTTGCGGATATTTCCGTCAGTTCAAACGGCGACGGCAGCGTTTTATACAAAAAAGGATACCTGCTTAAATCTAAAAACTATGAGCCGGACCCGATTATGCTCGATAAATTTTCATCGCAATTTAAGATAATTAAAAAATATGTGTCGCAGCCGTTAGGAAAAATCACGCGAACGATTTCGACTCGGGAATCTTTTTTCGGCGATTCTCCCTTCTTAGACCTAATCCATAATTTGCAGCTTGAAATAAGCGGAGCGGATATTTCATTTGCCGCTCCCCTTTCGTTCGACGCCGAGATTATTAAAGGAAACATTTACGTGCGCGATATGTTCAAACTTTACAGATATGAAAATCTCTTATATACAATGAAATTAACAGGAAAAGAGATTAAAGACGTCCTGGAATTTTCTTATGATCGATGGTTCAATCGGATGAAAAATGAAGATGATAATTTGCTGAATTATGAAAAAGACGAAACGGGAAATATCATTTTTTCCAAAGCTTTTAATCAGCCGGCGCTGAAGCAGAGGTTTTATAATTATGAATCGGCTGAAGGAATAATTTACACGGTTGACGTTTCCAAGCCCGGCGGAGAAAGAATTAATGTTTTAACTATGAACGACGGTTCGCCGTTTCACACCGATTCAATTTACACAGTCGCCGTAAGTTCTTACAGAGGCAACGGCGGGGGCGGACATTTAACAAGCGGAGCGGGACTTTCAACCGAACAGTTAGCCGAAAGATTAGTCCGCTCGACTGACAAGGATTTGAGATATTACATGATGAAATGGATTGAGAAAACGAAAGTAATTAAACCGAAAGTAAATTACAATTGGAAAGTTTTACCGGAAGCATGGGCTAAAAAAGGCGCGAAAAAGGATTACAATTTATTATTCAAACATGAAAATTAAATTTATAATTATATTGATTTTATTAGCCGGAAATTTACCCGCACAGTCGGATACGAGTTCGGCGAGCAAACCGGCGCCCGGCAAATTGACGGAAAATAAAATGAATCATTCTCCGCTGACTTTAATAAAAGATTACC
>CAYNUJ010000118.1:0-9613 GCA_964400095.1 uncultured Melioribacteraceae bacterium | reverse complement strand
TGAACCGCGGCTCCGAATCTGCCTATGCCTTCGAACAGGCGCGAATAACTCAAACTCGCCGAATTGATATCTAGCAAATGCTTCATAAAGGAAAATGAAACGGGCTGCCCTTTAAGGGAACCGATTCCGGCGGGATTGTAGAATATTACGTTGGGGTCGTCCGTGTTGGATACAAAGCTGCCCGCCATAGCCGCCGCTCGCGGACTGGTTTCCAATCTTAAAAATTCAAACGCATTTTGAGCGCGCGACGAACCCGCTAAAAACAACACGGCAAGTATAAATATCAATTTCTTCATAATTCTCTGTTTTTTTGCAGGGCATTTTAATGATATTAAAGATTAAGTTCAAGATATTTTATTATGACCATGCTCAACGGAACAAATAAAAGCCGCGTTGTGTTAAAGTCTGACCGATAAAGAGTTGTAACCGCGCAATAAATGAATTAAATTAACGGATAAATTTCAGAAATACTATGAACGGATGAAAAACATTTATTCAATTATAACGGCGTTAATATTTACACTCGGCGTAAATACCTTTGCGCAATCGAATACTAATCTTGAGGAAGCGCTTAAGCTTATCGATATAAGCGCAAATAAAATATCGCGGGATATTGGGAGCGGATTCAAATTCCGCTTAAATTTCATTTCTCCGTCGGAATACAGATTTCTTAAAAACAGAACTATTCAAGGATTCAAAGAAAGAGTCGATTCGGCGGCGGATTATTATCTTAATGTAATTATGATTAAAGCTCAAACCGGTTATGCCGATGTTTTCAGAGACGGATTTTTGGGGAGCTTTAAGGTAAAGCGGAATTTCGATTTGAATTTGGATTATTCATTGGAACGCGCTGGGAGAGTGATAAAATCCGGGAGTGTTTCCGAGTCGGCTTCCGACACGGTTGATTACGATAAAGTGAAAAGCCTTGAGATGATGTCGCTTCCTTTTACGCGCGCGGAACTTCCGCCGGAGCCGTTCTTCTCCGGATTACTGGAACCCGCTGTAGCGATAGGTTCCGCCGCGGTGGCAATTTATCTTTTGTTTGCCGTAAGAAGTAAATAGAGTTTTAGTTTTAATGCGTTTTATTTTTGCTTATTTTTACTGCCTTAAATTAGAATCTTTGTGGAGTAACAGAAATACGATGAAATATTTTTTGATAACGATAACAGCCGCGGTCATTTTTTCCGGCTGCGCGGCAAATATTGACACTACTAATCTTTCCGCCGACGAACATCTGCAATATGCGATGAATTTGTATAACGATGAAGATTACCTGAAATCGATAAACGAATTTCAGGCAATTCTTTTGCAGTTTCCGGGAAATCAGATTACCGACGACGCTCAATTTTATTTAGGTATGTCATATTTTAAAAGCGAACAGTATCTGCTTGGCGCGTATGAATTCAGTAAATTAATTAAAGATATTCCCGCCAGCGAATTTGTCGCCGAATCTCAGTTTATGCTCGCGGAATCTTATTACCGGCTTTCCCCTCCGTATCAATTGGACCAGTCATACACACAAAAAGCCATTGATGAATTTCAGGCGTTTATCGACTTTTTCCCGACGAATAAAAAAGTAGCTGAGGCGGAGAAAAAAATAGATGAAATGAATACCAAACTGGCGGAAAAAGAATATATGAACGGAGTGATTTACGAAAAGATGGAATATTATACCGCAGCGGTGAAATATTACACAAACGTTATCGAAAAATTTCACGACACCAAATTTGCTCCGAAAGCAATGTACAGAAAAATCAACGTATTAATTGACCAAAAGAATTTTAACCAAGCCGTTAAAACGGCGAATATGTTTTTATCCCGTTATCCCACGGACGAAAACACGAAAGAAATTGAACAATTAGTGCAATCATTATCGAAAAACAGCTGATGAATAATAAAACAAAAACGGTTAAGGATTCAATTGTTACAATGACCGAACTGGTTCTTCCGCATCATACAAACCAATTAGGCAATTTGCTCGGCGGTCAATTGATGCATTGGATAGATATCTGCGCGGCTATGGCTGCTTCAAAGCATTCTCAGCGCGTTTGCGTTACCGCTTCGGTGGATAAAATTGATTTTCTTCATCCTATTAAATTGGGAGAGGCGGTTACAATTGAGGCTTCGGTTAACAGAGCCTTCAGCACTTCAATGGAGGTGGGAGTGAAAGTGTTTTCCGAGAGTCATTTGCTCGGAATTCGCAAACATACAAATTCCGCTTATTTTACATTCGTAAGCGTTGACGAAAAAACCGAACCGGCGAGATCTTTCGAGATTGTTCCCGAAACCGACGATGAAAAAAGAAGATACGAGGAAGCCCTTGAAAGAAGGGAAAAAAGATTATTTGAAAGAAAACATCATTCTTAGTTGTCTAATCCTTCTTTTAGTTCCGGCAGTCTTCTACTCTCAATTAAAGATTAACAACTTCACATATTTCCGGACGATTAAAACTAATCCGGGATATAAGAAATTCGAAATTGTCGATTTTAACGAAGACAACGTTGAGGAATTTATACTCTACGGATTATCCCAAAAGAGAGCCACGGTTCACAGAAGCCTCCGCAGCGGTTCGCTCTCCGGTCCAATCAGCAAGTTTTTTTATTATCCTATAACGGAAATTAAAAAATTAAAAAACAGAGAAGATTATGGCGCGTTTTATTTGATTATCTCCGAAAGCAATCGTCTTGCCGCGCTTACCAGTTTTACTAAATATGGAACGCTGCTTATGCTGAACAGACACGAATTCGAGTCCTCTCCTTCCGGATTGCTTGTTACCGGCGAGCAGAAAGAAAGCGAGGCATTTGTTTTCGGAAAAAATTTTAACGGAATCAGCAGATTAACGGAAGATAGTTTTATTCTTCGGGAGAAAAAAGTTGTCGCTTCGGGAATTTATCTGTTTGCGGTTGCAGCCGATTTTAATTACAACGAAACGGAAGATTTAATCGCGTACGAATTATTGGGAAACAAAATTCATTTTTTTACTAAGGATAAGGAAGGCAATTTGTTCGATTACCGCGTGATGGATCTGAATTTTGAACCGTCCGGTTTAAAAGCGGCTGATGTGAACAACGACAATTACATCGATCTTTGCTTAACGTCGCAGAATTATTTTTATTGGTTCGAGGGAGACTCCGTCTCATCATTCGGAAAAAGTCATAAATTTACGCTTAACTATTCGCCGTTTGAATTCAGCTTAAAAGATATTGACGGAAATAATTTTAGGGATTTAATTTTTATTTCCGGCGAAGATTCCTCCGTTTATGCGTCGCGGAATATCGGCGGTCATTTTCATGCGGAAGAAATTATAGCCGCCGGAGATAAAATATGCGATATTCGCGATTCGAACAATAGTTTGTATTTTTTAAGTAAGCGCGGTTTTATCTATTCTTCTCTAAATAATTTGGAGCCTGAAGATAAAGCGTCTTTATTAACCGTAAATAGTTTTTTTAATTTAAACGCCTCCCGTTTATTCGAAATGAATTCAATGCTTTTCAAATCTCAGCTGGACGCGGACTTTAAAATATTTTCCGGAAGGAACATGAGCGGAAGTTATTCTTTTTCTCCGGATTATGAATATGAGGTATCGTATTGGTTTAAATATGGAAATCGGGATATTTATTTGCTGTTTACGCCGGGCGTTAAACTGGCGCAGGTCGTTTCGCTTTCCCGCCGAAACGGTTCGGTAAATAAAGCGGCTTTCGTTATGCGCGGGCGTCCGCTCGATATTCAGCCAACGATAACCAACGGGAAACTGGTTTTTGCTGCGGTCACGCGCGATTCATCAGGAGACGCGGGCGTTGAGGCGTTCTTATTTGACCGAACAAAAAACAAACTTGAGTCTGTGGAAATTGAGAACGTTATTAAAAAGAAAAAGGGGGAAAGCGCCGGTGTAGTTTGGCGCGCTTTCAAGGAGCGGTCTTTGACTGTTTCTCTTTCAGATAATAAGGAGAGCTCTTTCGCGGAATCGGCGCTAATTGATCTTGGGGAAAATTATTCTTTACCGCTCTCCGCTAAGGGAAGCTACCGCCTGTTTGGGAATAATGTGTTTTTTTATAACAGCCGAAAAATTACTACTGGAAAACGGCGGCTGCCCGCCGGACTGAATACCGATAATGTAAAATATTACGAAGACTCTAAATTCGGTCAAATGCTTTTCGTTTACGATTCAACTAATAAGGCGTTATACTGGATTTACAATACTCGGGGAGGCAGGACAAAAATTAAAAAACTGATTGATTCGGTAATAATCAATACATATATTGCCTTTAATTATTACGGCGAATTATTATTAGCCTATAAATCCGACGATTTCGACAAAGTAAAAATATTACGGTGTAAATGAAAAAATTATTCCTCTTAGTTATTCTGGTCAACTCAATTGCCTTTTCACAGAATTTAGATTCACTTTACAACGCGTTTCTATCGGTAAAAGGAAATAGAATTCAAGTTAAAGCAAACGCGGTTAAATCGGTTTACAGCGGCGGTAAATGCGGATTGGGAATTATCACCTCAATCCAAGAAAATTTTAAAAACTTTACACCCGAACAGCAGGCGGTTATCCGAAGTCTCCTTACGCGTCCGCTTCTTCAAACAAGCATAGTGACTTCTAATAATAAATTCAGAATTCATTACGACACCACCGGAGTGAATAAACCGGGTTATTCGATAACTGAATTCGCGGCGGTTCTTGATTCCGTTTATAAATTTGAAGTGGATGTATTGGGTTATCCCCCCGCGCCGGACGACGGAATTGAAGGCGGCGACGGTTTGTACGATTTTTACATTGAGGACTTGTCTAACGGGTTATACGGAGCAACTACTCCGGATGTATCTCTCGGAAACGGTAAATCCACCGCATACACGGAATTGGATAATGATTTTGCGAAAAATGAAAATTACAATAGTTTCGGTCTGAACGGAGCTAAAGTTACCGCGGCTCACGAGTATCATCACGCGATACAAATAGGAAATTATGTTAATCGATATACTTTGGACGGCTTCTACTACGAAATCACATCCACGGCAATGGAAGAGTTTGCTTTTGACGACGTGAACGATTATTACGCTTATATGAATAATTATTTCAATCACCCAGAACTAACATTGTCGAGGTTTACGGGATATGATCTCGCTATTTTGAATATCTTTTTCGCGAAAGAATTCGATCAAAAATTTTTAAAAAGAATTTGGGAATTAATGCCGGATAACCGGGCGCTCACTTCCGTGGCTTTAGCGTCGGCTGAAAGAGGCTCTACAATAGGGCACGAATTAAATCAATTCGGAATTTGGACATATTTCACCGGATACCGGGCGGTTCCCAATTTTAATAATTTTTTCGCCTACGACGAAGCCGTAAATTATCCTTTAATTCTTCCGACAACTACAATTGAATTTATCCCGCCGAAGAAATCGGTTAATTTAAATAGTTCTCCGCTGTCGAACATTTTTCTTTTATTTCCGGATTATTCAAACGGAGCGACCGATACGCTGGTAACAATATTGACTAATTCCGATGCGGCGAACGCGGTAAGCTCGCCCAACTCCACTCTTTCGCTTCATTACGAATTAACAAATTCATTTCAAGCAAACTCCAATAATATCGGCAATAAATATTACTCTCTTATTTCCTCTCCGAATGTAGATATGTTTGTAGAATCGAATGTTTTCAATAACGTTCCGGTAAACGGAAATTTGGAAGGAGCGGAAATAGATTACGCCTATCCCCAACCCTTTTATTACAGTAGGAATAACGCGATTTTTATTCCGTCGGTCAAAAGCGCCTCGGGATCGGCGGAGATAAAAATTTTTTCCGCCGCGATGGATTTAGTATATTCCGCTTCTAAAATTATTTATTCTATCGATAAAGTCGTCGTCCGGTGGGACGGAATGGATAACCGGGGGAATAAACTTCCGTCGGGCGTCTATATTTTTGTCGTTAAATCGGGCGATAATATTAAAAAAGGCAAACTGGTTATTTTGAATGAGTGATTACAAGATTGAATTAAAAGACGTTACAAAAGTATTCGGCAGAAGGTTAATTTTTAATAAAATTAATTTTGAATTGTTATCCGGAACCGTTTACGGATTAGCCGGCAGCAACGGATCGGGGAAATCCACGTTATCAAAAATTATCGTGGGATTATTATCCCCGACCTCGGGGAAAGTTATACACACAAACGGCGCATCCGAAATAATTCCGGAAAAGCTTCACGATTATATCGGGTTCGTTTCTCCCTACTTGGTTCTTTACGATGAATTTACCGCGGAAGAAAACCTGAAGCACTTTTCAAAAATACGCGGGAACGCGTTCGACGCCGAAAGAGCAAAATACCTGCTGGAGTTTTTCGGAATTTTCGATAGACGCGGCGATCTGCTTAAAGCCTACTCATCCGGCATGAAGCAGAGAATGAAATTTATCTTTGCAATGCTCCATTCTCCCCCCATGCTGCTTTTGGACGAACCCACATCCAATTTGGATAACGAAGGAAAAGAAAAGGTTTACGCAGCCGTGAGGGAGTATTCCAAAGAGAATATGGTGATAATAGCGAGCAACGAAGATAATGATCTGGCGTTGTGTTCCAAAGTGATTGAAATTGAACGGTATAAGAATCTTAGCGGAGCGGCAAAGTGAAAGCATATTCATTGTTTAAGAAAGATTGGGAATCTGAATTAAGAACGAGATACGCGATAAACGCACTCGCTATGTTTATTCTTGTTACTATAAGCGTTATTCTGTTTTCAATCGGTCAGGAAAAAATAAGCGAATATTTAACCGGCGGACTTCTTTGGGTTGTAATTTTCTTTTCGGCGATGAGCGGACTTTCGCGCGCGTTTGTTTCGGAGGAGGAACGCGGCACTACTTTAACGCTTCAACTAATAGCCTCTCCTTCAACGGTGTTCAGCGGGAAGCTGATTTTCAATCTTCTGCTCGTTTTTTTAATGAATATTTCCATCACTATTTTATATTCTGCTTTGTTCGATACATTCGTAATTAGAAACGCCTCTTTATTTATGATGGCGTTTTTCCTCGGCAGCATAGGCATTGCCGTTTCGTCAACTATGATTGCGGCTATTATTTCGAAAGCGAACACAAAAGGAACGCTGTATCCCGTATTATCGTTTCCCATTTTGCTTCCGCTAATTCTAACTCTTTTGGAAATAACTAAATTCGCTATTGACGGAAAGACCGTCGGCGAATCGTTTGTGGAAATAGCTATTTTAGTTTCTTACGACGTAATTATGCTTACCGCCAGTTATATGCTGTTCGATTTTATTTGGAAGGATTAATCCGCTGAGTGGAAAAGAGAAGTATATCTTTTTTCCTCTCTCACATTTTGAACTCCGTTCTTTAACGCTTCTTCCGAGCCGACGATAACAAGCCTCTTTTTCGCTCTTGTGACCGCAGTATAGAGCAGATTTTTCGTAAGCATGAATTTGTTTGCCGCATCGACGGACAGGAATACACAGTCGTAATCGCTTCCCTGACTTTTATGAACCGTAGCCGCATAGGCGAGTTTAATTTCGTCGAATTCCTCCGCGTTGTATTCTACCATTTTATTTTCGAACAATACAAACAATTTTCCTTCGCCGGAATCGAAATGCTGAATGATTCCTATATCTCCGTTGAAGACATTTTTGGAATAATTATTTCTCAACTGCATTACTTTGTCGTTGATGCGCAGATGCTGATAAGCCCTCGCGATGCGCTCCCCGCCGCCGTTGAGCATGTTTTGGAGTTCTTCGTTCAATTTGTTTACGCCCGATTCGCCTTTGTAAACGGGACTTATTACCTGGGTTTCAAAAATCGGATCGAATTCATCTTCGCGCGTTAATTGTTCAAATCTTTTTAGAATTTCATTTTTGATTTCATTCCCGGATGCGGCTTCAATAAATTCGACGTCGATAAACGAGTCGGAAAAATTTATCTCTCCGTTTTCCCTTATAACGGATGCTAATTCAATAATGCCGCTTCCTTCTTCCTGGCGGAAAATTTTTTCCAATTCGAAAACCGGAATTTCCCCCGAATTTATTAAATCCCTCATTACATTGCCAGGTCCAATTGCGGGAAGCTGATCAGAATCGCCGAGAAGAACCAGTTTTGTTTCCGGCGGCACGGCGGAGAGCAATCTGTAAAATAAAATTATATCAACCATCGAAATTTCGTCAACAATCAATACATCTGTTTCCAGTTGATTGTCTTCGTTATAATTGAAATAATTTTCGAACGGATTATATTCAAGGAGTCTGTGAATAGTCTTTGCTTCCGCGTCGATTACCTGACTTATTCTTTTTGCCGCCCTGCCGGTAGGCGCGGCTAACATACATTTTAAATTCAGTTTTCTGCATGTTTCGAATATACTTTTAATAGACGTCGTTTTTCCCGTTCCCGGTCCGCCGGTAATAATAGTAACCCCGTTTTCGAACGCGGCGGAAACCGCTTCAATCTGTTCGTCGGACAACTCTTCCGAATCGCTTAACATACTTGGTTCGAGAACGTTTTTGTGTCTGGTTAACTCAATTATTTTATGCTCTACTTCCCTTTCGGCGTAGTAAAGCGACGAAGGATAAATTCTATCTTCGCGGCGAATTACTTCCCCGTCGCCTTCAAGCTCGTATAGAACCGCGTCGTCGTCCGATAGTTGGTATCCCAGCCGGTTTGCCGTGTGCTGAAATAACGCGCCGAAATGAATAAATGTATTTCCCTTTTGAGCGTAATTGTTAAGAAAATAAACAATCCAGGCTTTGGCTCTCTGTTTGTGGTCGGCGCTAATGCCTAATTTAGCCGCAATTTTATCGGCGCGTTCAAATCCTATTCCATGAATATCTTGAATTAATCTGTAGGGGTTATCGCTGACGGCGGTTTGCGTTTCCGCCCCGTAAATTTTATATACTTTCCGCGCAAGAGGTACGGACAAACCCAAACTAATTAAAAACAGAACCGGCTCGAACTCTTTCGAAATATCTTTCCAAGCGGCTTTAATATTCTCAAGCCTCTTTCTGCCAATGCCTTTTATTGAAAGGAGTTTTTCGGGAGAGTTGTTGAAAACATCCGGCAAGCTGCCGCCGAAATTTTTAACAATCATCTCCGCGGTTTCCTCTCTTATTCCTTTGATAATTCCGGAACCCAAGTATTGAATCACTTCCCCCCTGTTTGCGTTTACCGAAGGAGCGACGGAAGATACTTGAAATTGTCTGCCGTACTTCGGATGAACCGCCCATTTCCCTTCCGCTTCAAACCGGTCGCCGGCAATTAAACTCGGTATTTGTCCGCACGCAACTTCTCCGGAAGTTAATTTTATTACGCTGTATTCGTTGATATCGTTACGGAAAATAATTCTTTCTATTAAACCGGATAGCTTCAATTTCTTAACCATTTAAATAATATCTGACAAATTTAATACAATAGAATCATAAATAAATATTAAAAGAAACATTATGCATTGTAGATTTCTATTCTCGAGTGATTAGATTTAAGAATGAAGCCGGGCGGAAGCCCGCCGGTGGCAGGTAAATTCGGCTTTTTACTGATTTGGATAGAATACGAGTAGCGGTTAAATTTGAATGGATGAATGGATGAATGGATGAATGGATGAATGGATGAATGGATGAATGG
>CAYNUJ010000117.1:0-9783 GCA_964400095.1 uncultured Melioribacteraceae bacterium | reverse complement strand
GAATTATTCAAGTTATAGGAGCGATTACATCAATTTTTTTTGCTTTTATTTTAGTCCGTCTATATATTTGGTGATTCGATTTTAATACAAATACCGGTACTATGAAGAAAATTTTTATTGAAAATTTAAACGACTACGCGGGCAAAGAAATTACCTTAGAGGGTTGGCTCTATAATAAAAGATCCAGCGGCAAGGTGAAATTTCTAATTCTTAGAGACGGAACGGGAATTGTTCAATGTATTGTTTTCAAAGGAAACGTAAATGAAGAAACTTTTGAAAGGGCGGAACATATTTCGCAAGAATCTGCGGTTAGAATTGTAGGAACGGTAAAAGAAGAGAAGCGCGCTCCGGGCGGATACGAAATTGACGCAACCGAAGTTGAAGTGATTTCAGGAAGTGTGGATTACCCGATTACACCCAAGGAACACGGAATAGAATTTTTAATTGACCATAGACATTTATGGCTGCGATCCAGACGACAAGCGGCTATCTTAAGAATTCGTCATCGCATTGTTAAAGCTATCCGCGACTTTTTTGACGACCGCGGTTTCACTTTAATGGACGCTCCGATAATTACGCCGAACGCGGTTGAAGGCACATCGACATTGTTTGAGACTCCTTATTTTGATTTGGGAATGGCGTATTTGACCCAGAGCGGTCAACTTTACGCCGAAGCCGGAGCGATGGCTCTCGGTAAAGTTTATACCTTCGGTCCGACTTTCCGGGCGGAGAAATCGAAAACCAGAAGGCATTTAACGGAATTTTGGATGGTTGAGCCGGAAGTGGCTTTCTTCGATCTTGACGATGATATGGATTTGGCGGAAGAATTTGTTGAATATATTGTCCAATCGGTTCTTAAGGAGAGAAAGACGGAATTGGAAGTTTTAGAGCGGGACATTAATAAACTCGAAAACATTAAGCGTCCGTTCCCCCGAATATCCTACGATGATGCCGTGCAGATTTTGAAAGATAACGGCGTGGATTTTGAATGGGGAAATGATTTTGGAGCCGCGGACGAAACTATCATCTCGGATCAGTTCGACCGTCCGGTAATGGTGCACCGTTATCCCGCCCAGGTAAAAGCGTTTTACATGAAAAGAGATCCGGAGAATCCCAAAGTGGCTTTAGCGGTCGATATGCTCGCGCCGGAAGGTTACGGAGAAATTATCGGCGGTTCCCAGCGGGAGGATGATTTGGACGAATTACTCAAAAGAATTGAAGAGTACAATTTACCGAGAGAGCCTTTTGAATGGTATCTCGATTTAAGAAAATACGGCTCTGTGCCGCATTCCGGTTTCGGACTGGGCATTGAAAGAACCGTGGCTTGGTTGTGCGGAATAGAACACGTACGCGAAACTATCCCTTTCCCAAGAATGATTTATAGGAATACTCCTTAATGAATTTTGAAATCATACTTTTCGTACTTCTCGCTTTAACGGCTGCCATTTCTTCCGTAGCCATGATAACCCGGCGCAATCCCGTTCTCAGCGCATTATTTTTAATATTAAATTTCTTTGCATTAGCGGGAATTTATTTATTATTGAACGCGCAATTTATCGCCGTGGTTCAAGTTATTGTTTACGCGGGCGCAATAATGGTATTATTCCTTTTTGTTATTATGCTTCTCAAAACGGAAAAGGAAATCCCGTTTTTTTCTCAATCGAAACAAATAAAAGTATTTGCGATAGTTATCGGCGCGTTGGTTTTTCTCCAGATATCCTTTCTGATTTTCAAAGGAGATACATCTTCGCTCGTGGCTAACGGCGCGGCGGAAATGCCGGGAACTATCGAGAATGTCGGCGCCGGATTGTACAGCAAATATATTATTCCGTTTGAAGCCGCGGGATTTTTATTGCTTGCCGCTACAATAGGCGCATTAATTTTAGCTAAAAAGAAATTCGAGTAAAAGATTATGCATAATATTCCGATTGAATATTATTTAATACTAAGCGCTTTCATGTTTTGTGTAGGCGTTGTAGGCGTACTGATTAGAAGAAATGCCATTGTGGTTTTTATGAGCATAGAATTGATGCTTAATTCGGCTAATTTGACTTTAGTAGCTTTTTCTTCTTATCTGGGGAATACAATAGGACAGGTTTTTGTGTTCTTTGTAATGACCGTAGCCGCGGCGGAAGCCGCCGTTGGTCTTGCGCTGATAATTGCTATTTTTAGGAACAAAGCGTCTGTTAATATCGATGAAATTAATATTTTCAAGTGGTAGAGGATGATTGATTATATCCATTTAGCCGTAGTGTTTCCGTTAGCCGGATTTTTAATTAACGGATTAATCGGCAGAAAAATTAAGAATGAAAAATTAGTCGGAGCTATTGGGAGCGCCGCGGTAGGATTGAGTTTTCTCGTTATTCTCGGGGCGTTCGTTCAAACAATTAATTTACCCGTTAACCAAAGAAGACACGTAATTGAGTTATTCACTTGGATTAGCGCTGGGGGATTGAACATAAAGCTTGCTTATCTGGTGGATCAATTGTCGCTTACAATGTCTTTAATTGTCACCGGAGTCGGATTTTTAATTCATGTTTATTCTATCGGTTATATGCATGGAGATAAAGCGTTCTGGAAATTTTTCGCTTATCTGAACTTATTTATTTTCATGATGATGAATTTAGTTCTCGGCGATAACTTTGTAGTGCTTTTCCTCGGCTGGGAAGGCGTGGGTTTGTGTTCTTATCTTTTAATCGGTTTTTGGTACGATAAAAATTTTGAAAAGGGAACCGTTCCCCAAGCCGCTAAGAAAGCGTTTATTGTAAACAGAATCGGCGATTTTGGTTTTTTGCTCGGTATGTTTCTTATTTATTTAACGTTTAACAGCCTGAATTTCATCGAAGTTTTCAATAAAGCGGAAATTACTCCTATCGCGGAATCAACTTTTTCATTTATAGCGTTTTTCTTATTTATCGGCGCTACGGGTAAATCGGCGCAGATTCCCCTCTACGTCTGGCTTCCGGATGCAATGGCGGGTCCGACGCCCGTCTCGGCATTAATTCACGCCGCCACAATGGTTACCGCCGGCGTTTATATGGTTGCGAGGACTTCGATAATTTTCGTTTCCGCTCCGGCAATAATGACATTAATAGCGGTTATCGGACTTCTAACGGCGTTTTTCGCGGCGACAATAGGGCTGGTTCAAAACGATATAAAAAAGGTTTTGGCTTATTCAACGGTAAGTCAGTTAGGCTATATGTTTCTCGCAACGGGCGTTGGAGCTTTTACCGCGGGAATTTTTCACTTAATGACTCACGCCTTTTTCAAAGCTCTTCTATTTTTAGGAGCCGGTTCTGTAATTCATTCTATGCACGAAAGCCAGGATATTAGAGATTACGGCGGACTTAAAAAATACATGCCGGTAACATATATGACTTTCTTGCTCGCGGCGCTGGCAATTTCAGGCTTCCCCGGATTTTCAGGATTTTTCTCCAAAGATGAAATATTGTGGAAATCTTACGCGAACGGTAATTTCGTTTATTGGTTCATAGGAGTTTTTACGGCTATTCTTACTGCGTTTTATATGTTCCGGCTCGTCTCTCTCACTTTCTTCGGAAAGGAGCGGTTCGGAAAGGACAAACACCCACACGAATCGCCTAAGGTTATGACTATTCCGCTTATAGTTCTTGCCGTTCTTTCGGTCGTCGGCGGATTTATTGGAATGCCCGAATTTATTATCGGGAAACACGGAAATCTTTTTGAAGGATGGCTTGAACCCGTGTTCGAACCTTCGATTAGAAAAATGGCTCAGTTTTCGATGCATTCGCATACGGAAGAAATTTTATTTATGGCTATTTCAATTGCCGCGGCTCTCGGCGGAATTTACGCGGCGTTCACAATTTATACTAAACGAAGGGAAATTGCGGATAAAACTTCCAATACGTTCAAAGGATTATATAATACATTATTAAATAAATATTTTATTGATGAAATTTACGAATCGGCAGTGATTAAGCCCATCCGAAACAGGTCCGAATCATTTTTGTGGAAAGTGACGGATGTTAAAATCATCGACGGATTAGTCAACGGTACTGCTTCGCTTATTGTTTATTTATCGGGCGTTTTGAAAAAACTGCAGACCGGATTAGTTCAGTTTTATGCTTTGTCGATGTTAATCGGAGTTGCCCTCGTTCTGTTTTGGATTATTCTGAGTCTATAGCTTATGGAAAGTAATTTATTAACATATTTGCTCTTAACTCCTATAATCGGGAGTATATTAATTTTATTCATCAAGGATAACCAGGTAAAAATTATCCGCTGGGTCGGTCTCGGCGTTTCCTTGATAGCTTTTGCAATCTCAATGTTGATTTATTCTCAATTCGATTCCTCGTTTTCAACGTTCCAGTTCATTCATAAAGTTCAATGGGTGGAAAGTTTGAATATTTCTTACCTCGTCGGGATTGACGGTATTTCACTTTTAATGATTGTTCTGACAACATTTCTAACTCCGCTTACATTAATAAGCAGTTGGAAATCGATTACGAAAAAAGTGAGATTGTTTACATTTTTCATGTTGTTCTTAGAAGCCGGGATGCTCGGAGTATTTATTTCTTTAGATTTATTCCTTTTTTATGTGTTCTGGGAAGCGATGCTCATTCCGATGTATTTTATTATCGGCGTTTGGGGCGGAGAGCAGAGAATTTACGCTTCGGTTAAATTCTTCATTTATACTATGTTCGGAAGTCTTTTAATGCTTGTGGCAATTATTTGGCTTGCCGTTTACGCTTCCGGACCGCTTGGTAAATTTACCACTAACTTAATTGAACTTTATGCGGTTGGACCAAATGTTCCGCACGAAATACAGAAGTGGATGTTTTTAGCTTTCTTTTTCAGCTTTGCAATTAAAGTTCCGTTATTCCCGCTGCATACTTGGCTTCCGGATGCTCACGTGCAGGCGCCGACTGCCGGTTCGGTAATACTTGCCGGAGTTCTGCTGAAGATGGGAACGTACGGATTGCTGCGATTTTGTCTGCCGCTTTTCCCGCAGTCTGCCGTGGAGTTCGCTCCATTTATATCGGTACTTGCGATTATAGGAATAATTTACGGGGCGTTAGTGGCTATGGTTCAAACGGATATGAAAAAGCTTGTCGCTTATTCCTCGGTGTCTCATTTAGGATTTGTGGTTCTCGGTATTTTTGCAATGACAACGGAATCCGTTCAAGGCGCGGTTATTCAAATGGTGAATCACGGATTATCGACCGGCGCGTTATTCCTTCTTGTGGGCTTTATTTATGAAAGAACTCACACGCGCGAAATTTCATATTACGGAGGAATTGCCAAACTTGTTCCGGTCTATGCGACTGTTTTGATGATTGCGTCCCTTTCGTCAATCGGGCTGCCCGGATTAAACGGTTTTATTGGCGAGTTTTTGATTCTTATCGGTTCCTTCCAATCACAGGTTCTCGGGAGCTGGTGGTTTACAATATTTGCCGCCTCGGGCGTTATTTTTGCCGCTGTGTATCTGTTGTGGATGTACGAACGAGTTGTATTTGGTAAAGTAACAAACCCGAAACTCGAATCTTTAACCGATATGAGCAGACGCGAATTGTTGGTGATTCTGCCGATTTTATTTTTTATTGTTTGGATCGGAGTTTATCCGAGTACATTTACTCATATCAGCGAAGCGACGTCGGAAGGAATTCTGAATACAGTCTCTTCATTTACTTTTAACTTTTTGAGGTAAGAATTTTTGAAAATAAAAAGCATGTTATCCGGTTTACTTTTATTGAGTTTTAGCACACCCATATTTGCGGAGGGGGGCGAAGGCAGTATTAGTTACGCTCTGCCCGAACCGTATATGGTTCTTCCATTCATTGTTCTGCTGATGATGATTGCAACCGGACCGCTTTTCTATCATCATTTTTGGGAAAAGCACTATCCGAAAATTTCAATTCTGCTGGGAGTTGTCACCGTGGCGTATTATTTAATTTATCTTAATAATACGCATATTCTTATGCATACTTTGGCGGAATATTTATCGTTTATTGCTTTACTTTCCTCCTTGTTTGTCGCCTCCGGAGGAATTTTAATAAACATCAATAAGCGTTCTACTCCCATGTTGAATGTTGTTCTGCTTTTGTTCGGCGCTTTAATAGCCAATGTAATTGGCACTACCGGCGCTTCGATGGTGTTGATAAGACCGTTTTTAAAGGTTAATAAAGGACGAATAAAACCATACCACGTAATATTTTTCATTTTTCTTGTCAGTAATATCGGAGGCGCGCTTACGCCAATTGGCGATCCGCCTCTGTTTTTAGGATTTTTACGCGGGGTTGACTTTTTCTGGTTCGTCCAATATTTATGGTATAAATGGGCTTTTGCTGTAATTCTGGTTTTAGCGATTTTTTATTTTATCGACAAAAGAAATATGCCGAAAAAGTTGGATGACAATGAATATTCGGGGCATATTGAAATTAAGGGAATGAAAAACGCTATTTACTTAGTCGTAATTTTAATTTCCGTTTTTATTGATCCTAATGTTATAAGCTGGGTGCCGAGTTTAGCTCCCTTGCCAATCGGGATTCGCGAAATTATAATGTTTGCGGTTGTAATTTTATCATACAAACGAGCCGACCAATCTATTTTGCGAGCAAATGAATTCGATTTTGAACCGATAAGAGAAGTAGCCTATTTATTCGTCGGAATATTCGCGACGATGATTCCGGCTTTACAGCTTATCGCTCACGAAGCGGGAGTGATTGGCGACCAGCTAAACGCGGGAGTATTCTACTGGGCAACCGGTTCGCTTTCCGGCGTTTTGGATAACACGCCTACTTTTGTTAATTTCCTCAGCGCGGCAATGGGTAAATACGGTATGGATGTTACTATTAAGGAACATGTGCATAATTTTCAATTGATGCATCCACTTTATCTGCAGGCAATTTCAATAAGCGCGGTTTTCTTCGGCGCAATGACGTATATCGGCAATGGTCCGAATTTTATGGTTAAGTCAATAACTGAAAGAGCCGGACTGAAAATGCCGAGTTTCTTCGCTTATTTAGTTAAATATGCTATTCCGGTTCTGATACCTGTTTTCACAATAGTTTGGTTATTATTTATTTACGGAAGAGGTTAAAATGAAAACACTTGACGAGATATTAAAAAACGGCTCAAAAGCTCTCTATTTCGGCAATAGGGTTCTTCTTCCATTCAAAGCTCATTTGCTGAAAGTTATTTTTGAGAATGAAATAATTATGGATTTCAGTCTCTCTAAATTCGGCGCTACTTATAATATTAATGACGAGTTTACCGAAATATATTTTCATGGAGTCCGGGATGTGGAAGAAAAATGTTCCAAATATAAGGATATCCGTCTCATTGTGGTTGAAATAGGTAACGACGTATTTGATTTTAGCAACCATCGGAAATTATCTCTTTACCTTAACGGGAATCATGAATTAACAATTAATGAAATTAATGGTGATATATTATTCTTTGAGTAGAGTTTTTATATGAATAGTTCTGATTATTTAAATATGTTGTCACATCTTGTACTGGGAGCGGGAATAATTATTTCGCTTACAATTGAAATATCCACCGATAAAAGCAAACAAATACTTCCCTGGTTCTCGGCGGCGCTGTTTCTATTGGCTGCAATGATATCGCTGAGCAATATAGGCGAAGATTTTACCGTTTATTCAATGCTGCATGTCGGCGGCAAATCCGCCATTTTTAATTTTATTTTCAATTTTACCGGACTGATTGTTGTATTGAGTTCGGTTGAATACATTAAGAAATACGGAGCTTATTTCGGCGAATTTTATATTCTTCTTCAATCGTCCGTACTCGGAATGATGCTAATGGCGGGGGCGGAAGATATTTTTGTAATTTTCCTCGGACTGGAATTGATGTCGATCTGTTTTTATATTTTAGCCGGAATAAACAGAAAGAAGCGGACGGCAAACGAAGCGGCGATGAAATATTTTCTTCTTGGCGCTTTTGCCACGGGTTTTATTGTTTACGGCGTTGGATTAATATACGGCAGCGCGGGAACGACTGATTTAAATTTTATTATTTCTAATTTTACCGCGCTCAGCGGAAAATTAATATTTATATTCGGATTGGCTCTATTTCTAATCGGATTTTCGTTTAAAATTGCAGCGGTTCCGTTTCATATGTGGGCGCCGGATGTTTACCAGGGCGCCGCAACAACCGTTACCGGTTTTATGTCCACTGCCGGTAAAGCTGCTGCATTCAGCGTAATAATTATTTTATTCTCCGCGGTTGCCGGAGGCGCTCCGCATAAATTTTCGGATTACTTTGCCGCCATAGCGCTTCTTTCCACTTTATACGGAAGTATTGTAGCCATTGCTCAAAAAAACTTGAAAAGAATGCTTGCCTATAGTTCCATTACCCACGCAGGTTATATGGCAATAGGATTAGCCGCTGGCAATACGGAAAGCATTGCGGGAATAATATTTTATTTAGCCGCTTATGCATTCATGAATCTCGGCGCTTTTACAATAATATCAATTATCGAAGGTGAAAACGACGATAGAACCGACCTTGATACTTACGCCGGACTTCACGCTAAAAGTCCGCTTTTAGCCGGATTTATGGCTTTGTTCATGTTCGCATTGGCGGGTATTCCGCCTCTTGCCGGTTTCTTCGGTAAATATTATGTTTTTGTAGGGGCTATCGATGCGGGTTTGGTTTGGCTTGCGATTGTAGGCGTAATTTCAAGCGCGATTGCGGTCTATTTTTATCTTCGCGTAGTAGTTTATATGTATTTCAAAGACAGCATAGTTGAATTTGAACTGAAACAAAGTCCGTATGCCTATTTTGCGGTAGTTTTGACGGCATTCTTGGTTATCGGATTTGGGCTTCTGCCGGATACTTTAATGAACTTAATCACATCTGTCCTTTAATTATTTATTAACAATCTGGGGATTGAATGATACCGCTATTTACTTCATCGCAAGTAAGGGAATCGGATAGATTTGCAATTGACAAATTAGGTATTCCCGGAATAGTTTTAATGGAAAATGCTGCGTTAAGCATTTACCGGGAAGTTAAAAAATTTTTCCCCGAACTTAATCGAAATCACCGGCTGGGATTTGTTGCCGGAAAAGGGAATAACGGGGGAGACGCATTCGCCGCCGCCAGACATTTCTTAAACGCCGGGTTTCAAGTAACAATCGTCTGCCTATACGATGAATCTAAAATAAAAGGCGAAGCTCTTACAAATTACAAAATTCTAAAGAATCTAATTTCAGGCAATTCTAATTCTAAATTCGTTCAATTCAAATCGGTTAATAATTTATCGCCGTTAAAAAAATGTCAGATAATATTTGACGGACTCTTAGGCACAGGGGCAAAAGGAGCGCTAAAAGAACCGTACGGAGGTATTGTAAAGTATATTAACGGTATTAATTGCTACAAAGTTGCGATAGATATTCCCACCGGATTAAACGCAGATGACGGAAGCGGAGATTTAGTGTTGGACGCCGACCTGACTATTACTTTGGCTGAATTAAAGCGCGGTTTATTTTTCGGGAAAGGATACAAATATTCTGGGGAAATATTCAAAGGGCGCATTGGAATTGACGACGAGTATTTCGATTCATGCGAAGTAAAAGATTATTTGGTTGAACCCGAAGACGCTTTCAACGGTTTGCCTGAAAGGGAATTGGACGCTCATAAATATTCTGCCGGAAAAACATTCATTATTGCCGGCAGTATGGAGTATCCCGGCGCCGCGGCTCTAACGGCTAATTCGGCTCTCGGAAGCGGTTCCGGTTCGGTAGTTCTTTCTGTGCCTCAATCCATTCTGCAGCTCAT
>CAYNUJ010000116.1:3972-9853 GCA_964400095.1 uncultured Melioribacteraceae bacterium | reverse complement strand
AAGCGATACGCTGCTTTACGACGAAGGCTTACTCCCCGCCAAAACATACAAATACAGCGCGGCAATCAGCCAATCAAACAATCAATCAATCTTAAGCAGCAATATTGTTACGGTTACTACAATGGATACCACAAGCCATAACTTTACGTGGCAGACATTTACATTAGGAGGACAGGGAGGCAGCAGCACACTTTATGACGTGGCAATAATAAATGAGAACGATATTTGGGCAGTTGGCGAAATAAATATTGCAGATACAAGCCAAAACGGTTATACCACTTACAACGCTGTGCATTGGGATGGGAATAGCTGGGAGTTGAAGAGGATATACGTAGATTATCGCGGACGTCCTAATTTAGCACCGTTACAAGGGGTTTTTGCATTACCAAATGGGCAAGTTGTTTTTTCCAGTGGATTACCCTATTTACCGGAAGGAGACCATTGGAGACTTTACCATTTATGGGATATGGGAATATTAAATAACGATGATGGCAGTGTTTATTCGATTTGGGGAACTTCAATTAACAATTTATATTTTGCAGGGAATAAAGGCACTATTGTACATTACGACGGGAGCGGTTGGGAGAAGATAGAGAGCGGAACGGGCTATGATTGTTATGATATTTATTCCGGGAATGGAACAGATGTTTATTTAGCAGGAGGTGATTTATTGTATGATACCGGAGGAATATTGTTAAAAGAAACTGCAAGCGGAATAGAAACAATCGGGGAAGGAAAATCACTTGGAAGTTCAACTGAATTATTTAATCCATATTTTGACGGCGTTGCAAAAACAGTATGGGTAAGTAGAACCGGTACAATATATTTTGGAGGCAGCTGGTTATATAAATCAATAAATGGGAAAACCGGTTTTGAGAAAAATCTATCGGGAAATTATTGGGGAGGAAACACGAATGGGCAGTATTTTGGGTTTATATCAAAAATCAGAGGAATAGCAGAAAATCAAATCATAGTAGTAGGCGAGCGAAATACTATAAGATATTTTAACGGAGCTAACTGGAAACAACTTGGAATGCCTTATGATACTAACAGTAAATATACATGGCTTTCAGTTGGAATGACAAACAATCTTATTGTCGTTGTTGGATATGCCATTCGAAAAGGCACTATTATGATGTTAAAAAGATAACAGGGGGGAACTCAAGGGGGGTTGCCTTCTATTATCGAAATGATTTGAAAACTAATTGTATTTTGGGGGTCAAATAGAATAACTCGGTTATTTATTCGCAGCTCGAAAAGTTCGGTGGAAATCCTTTTGACGATCCCGACGTATTTTGTCGCGAGAGGAAAAAACTTTCTTTCTTTTAATTTTTTCTCTGTGTCCTTTGCGACTTCTCTGTGCCCTCTGTGGTTGAGCAAGGTTCTCTCTTAACCGCGGGAATCGCCGAATGAATACGTTGAATTCTACTTCGCTAAGATTGATTTAATTTTCTTTAATCTCTTATTTACCAATTTCATTTCGGTTTCATTTGTAAATTGACCGTTCATTTTATTCAATTCACTTAAACATTCGTCGTATAAATTAAGACTGAACAGCAAATCGGAAAGGAATAATCTATCGCTAAAATTTCTTCCGGTGGAAGGATATTTCCTTAAAGTTTCCTTAGCTGCAAGTACCGCTGTTTCTCGATATCCTTTATCGGCGAGCTGCTTGGCGCCGTTAATTTTCATCTCGCCCAACTGTTCAAAATCTTTATTCGAATATCCCGCGCCGGTTCTCTGCTCTTCTCCGTAAACCGCAGTGTTGCTTGTTTTGTTTTCGGATTTGGGCAAATCGTTAATTTCCTCCATTGCGAGAGCGAGCAGAAGATCGTTGAGCGACATTTTTTTAAGGTACGCTATATTTACAGCCGCGTCGGCGTCCAGCACAAAAGACTCCTCTCCTTTTTGAAGACGTATCGACGATTTCTTCCGCGTTAGGATCACATCGTTACCGGAAAGCTCGTCGCCGGATTTCACGTCCGTCCAGACCTCGCTGCTGCCTTTCTGAACCATTACTTTACCTTTAACGGACTGCACCGTAAATTTCTGCGCGTGAACTATACTGAACACCGCAAACAATATTATAATCAACTTCTTCATTTTATCACCTTTTTAATAAATATCTATTATCAGTACTTTGCCTTTGGCAAGCCCAAGGTCTTCTTCCGCTTCTTTCCTGAATTTTTCCGAAGCGTTTTCCCACGATTCCCGGAAATCAGTTAAAAGCGTTAATTCCAAAGGGATCCATACTTCGTCTATTCCGCGGATATTTTTCCGAAGCGTGTATTTTTTGTCGTTGTTTGTAATCAATCCCGCTTCTTCTGGAAGTAGTTTCGTGTTAATCAGCAAATTAACATGACTGATTCCGTCTTCGGCTCTGTAATCAACAAAAGCCGTTTGAATTCCAACGCTTTCGAGCAGCGAAGCGAACGCGGAACTTAAATCGTCGCAGTCTCCGCCTTTAAGAGTAATTGTTTCGTGCGGAAATTGAACCCGGTCGGTTACCGATCGGGGATCGGATACGTAAAGTATATCTTTTACAAACGCATCGAATAAAATTTTTGTTTTTAAAAAATCTCCGAGTTTTCTGTCTGCCGTTTGAATCTCTTTTTTATGTTTACTCAAAATTCCTTTCGCGTACTTCTGCGAATATGAAAAATCCTTAGTTACAAAATATCTTAAATTACTAACCGCACCGTCCCACGCGTTTGAATCGTTAATTAAAATAGGTTTCTGCAATTCCGCATCCGGTTCCGAATTTTTAGTAAATAATTTTATGTTAATCTGCGTAATAAACCGCTTGTCAATTTTTTTAACTTTGTCCGGAATAACCGTGTAAAGAGGAACTTCAGCGGTATCGCGCGGTGCAATTGTAACAACGGGAGAATAAATTTCTTCGGAACTGAATCCTAATATCGAACTTACAGGCTGAACTTCAACCGCGCCGCCTGAAGTATTTACAACTATTACTTTAGCAACAGGTTTAACAACATATTCGTCGGTAAAAGCGGGGAATATATCCGTCATTACTTTTGCGTCCAATACCTTAATCAATTTTTCGGGAGAGAACGAGAGTGAGAAATTAACTCCGAGTAAAATACGGTCTCCGTTGTAAATATTATTACTCAAATTTTCGACGGTATTTTCAAAAAAGTGTTCCAAAGTCAGGTATTCGCTTTTACGGTAATTTTTCACGCCAATTAACGTAACGGAAAACAATTCATTAGAAAAATTGATCGCGGGAGAGATTGAACTTACCAATTGGTTAGTCGAATAATCGTAAGCCGCGCTCATCCCGAGAGAAAACTGCCCGTCGAATAAAGGGAATGAATACGAAGCCCCCGCCAAAGCCGAACCGCGCGATTCGTAAATACCGTAAACGGATAGATTTTCCGCCGGTTTGAATTCCGTTCTTAAAATCGCGGCTTTTTTATTCTTCATACTCACGCCTACCGAATCGGAGTTATTGCTTTCAGCAATCAGCAGATTAGCCGATGAAATTTCAAATAGTAAATTATTATACGGCTTAAACGCCAGACCGATATCCGTTCTTAAAAAATTATTATCCGACCGGATTGTTTCGATGCCGATATAATTCAGCGTATCGGAAAAGAAAGGCTGAACCCTGTCGGTTGTAAAATTCTGTTTGAAATACCGTACGGAAATTCCGAGAGAAAGCGCTTCGTTAATATTATAGGAATATCCCAAACCGAAAGTTTCCTCGTAATGAAGAGATGTATTCAGCGAAGATGAAATTTCAGAAGTATCCGAAGAATTGATGACCGTTCCCGAAGAATAGTTGAAATCCTTTTGAAAACCCGGAGTAAAACGCGCGTAAATGTAATGGTCTCCGAGACGTTTGCCTAAAGAGATAAGATCCAGATTGCGTCCGCTGGAGTTGCCGGATTCGTAACCCATCACCAGAGATATTTCCCAATCCCGGATAGTGTTATAATTTAAAGTGTTTCCTTCAAAAGTATTCAATCTAAACCTCTCGTTAAAAGTCAGCGGCAAATTGCCGTAAAGGTCGTATGAATGCTGCGCATATAAAGAAGAAAAGCCAAAAAAAATGACCGGAATTATTTGCCAAAATCTACGGAACATCGAAAATCAAATTGTGAATAGATTGAGAAGTAATGAAAGTTTTGCTTCCGTTTATTTGATCGTCAATTTTCTTTTCGCTCCGGCGTATAACGGTAATAATTATATGCCTAAAATCCATAAAAGGGAGAGATTTCAAAATTCTGTTTGGAATTTTCAATTCTCCGTCGTCCGGCGTTTTCAAACGAAGCAGCGGCATACGATTGTCGTTTCTCATTCCTACTCCGCCGATAATAATCTCAACCCTATGCTGCGGGTTTCCCTTGTTCCAGGTAAGAGTAAAAGATAAATTGCCCTGACCGCGTTCGCCGGAAACGGCAATAGACGCGTTAATTTCCTCCGGCACATAAAGCTGACCTTCGAGACGCCTGTCTTGATTGGAATCGGGAATTACGGCGACGTTTAACAAAGAACCGTAATCGGCAATCGGTGATCTCGACATATGCCCCATCATATTTCTCCGCAGGATATGCTTCGGACCTAAATCCAAGTTCCTATGCATTCCTCCGTCGAAAAATCCGACCATTAAAGGAACCACATTGGCGGTCTCTCCGTTAAATTTCACTTTCCCGATTTTCTTTGTTTTATAAGCCAGCAGATTTCCGCGCGGAGTAAAAATAGGCTGGGATTTATCAAAAAACACCGCTTGCGCGAAGTCCTGATTCCGGCTCATTCTGCGTCGAGTATCTTTCACTTTACTGAATGAAATTACGTTAAAAAATCCCCTCGGAATATCCGAAACTATTCCGGTAGAATCGTACCCGTTTGAATAATCGACGTCGCCGGGGGACGGGGACAGAACTTCCACGGTAAAATCTTCCTCTCCGCCGGGTGTATTGCCTGTAATCAACTCTGTGGGAGCCGATTCGCCGCAGCGCGCTAATAATAAAGCGAATAAAATTACCGATATTTTATTAAGTGACTTTTTCATCTTGTTTATTTTTCCATCAAACAAATATAATCATTTCCTTTTTCGTTTTGTACCGAAAAATCCGTTCCGTTTAAAAATAACGAGCGCCTGCAAAACGCCGACGCCCGCTCGCACATAACTAATTCACCTTGTAGGGAATACCCCATGTATTTTCTTCCACCGGAGCCTGATCGTCGTATATTACCTGATGAGGAACGGCATTGATAATAGCGTGTTTCCACCCCGGAGTCTGCCTTGTAGTCCACGTCTGCTCGTAAACTTTGTTGTAAACCGCCCCGTCGAAACTTTGCGAGATTAATTCGAATCTCCGTTTTGCTCTATGACGACTATTGCCTCTTAACGCGCCGTACGTAAGCGAAACAAAATCGGTATCCGAATAAACCGAAGCCACTTCAACTCTAACGAGAACCTCTTGATTCCAACTGAATGACGGCAGCATATGATGATGATGCCACATTCCCGGCTCTCTTGTTAAGTAATAATCGTTAGGGGAAGTAATTTCAAGAGTATCGCCGTCGGGAAGAAAAACGGATACTTTTTCAATTTGAATATTATCCGTTAATGTTCCTCCCTCGGGAAGCGACATTGCGATAATCCGCCAGTTTCTCATAGGGTCATGTGTATTTGCGATTTTGCGAAACACAATATTTCTTGTTACCGTCGTTGAAAAATCTTTTGTAATTAGCGTGTCAACCGCATTAGAATCTCCTCTTACAAACGGATCGTAGGACGCGGCGATAAAAAGTTTCCCCTCAAAATTACGCGTGATAACTGCATAGGCGGTATCGCCTTCGAATGTTACATCCATACTTCGCGAAAAAGACGTCATTCTCTGACCCACTTTCA
>CAYNUJ010000116.1:1727-3872 GCA_964400095.1 uncultured Melioribacteraceae bacterium | reverse complement strand
TCGAATGTTACATCCATACTTCGCGAAAAAGACGTCATTCTCTGACCCACTTTCACGGGATAAATCACCGTGTTAATTTTACCGAGAAAACTCATGGCGTCGTCTTCATTGTAATTCGGTTCGAATGATTGTATTGTTGCGTCTCCGTCAACAATTTTCAGCAGCGCGTCTCTATCCGCCGCGTTTGCATTTGCATCGACTATCGCATCCTGATTTTTACACGCGCTTAAAAGAATAATTCCCGCGAGTAAAATAGCAAACAAGTTCAATATTTTTTTTGTAACCAACATTTTTCCTCCAATTTATAACTATTTGACAAATTTTCTGTTTTAAGGGTTGCACAATCCGTGCCATCGACGAAGCGAAAGGCTAACTCATTATTTTACAACAAGTTAAGTTAATAACAAGCAAATTGAAATGACTGGAAAATCTATTGAAATGCCTGGGATCGCAAATCCAGGTAATTTACGCGGCGAAATGCTTTATTATTTCGTCCAAAAATCTGTGGTATCTCTGCGGAAGATTTTTGTACTTTGAATTCAGCAAAGACTTTATCTGTTCGAAAGATTTTTCCTCATGCTTTTTTACGTCTTTACTTATATTCCGAAGATACGTTTCCGTTTTGCCCGCTAATTTATTAATCACGTTCTCGTCTTGGGATTTAGCGAGATTTTTTACGGCTTCCAAATGATCGAAATTATTTTCGCAGTAATATCTAAAGAATATTCCGCGTAAATTCTCCGAAACTATTGTTCGGCTGAGTCCGCCTAATTCCGCCGCCGTTTCGTTAATCGATGAGTGAGAAAACCCTTTATTCCGAAGAGAGTCCAGAATCATTTCCTCGAGGGAGTCTTTGATGTTTTTCCTTAATTCATCCGGAAGGTCTCTAAGATGTACCGTATTCCGCTTTTCGCTCACGGCAAAAATTGACGCGCGTTTAATAACAGATTCCAACTCTCTTACGTTTCCCCTCCAGTCATACTTTTCCAACTGACTCATCACCGCTTTGGAGCAGCGCAATTCGGGAGCTTCTTTCTTCAAAAAATATTCCGATAAAAGTTCAATCTCCTCTTTTCTTTCCCTTAAAGGAGACAGGTTAATTGAGATAACGTTCAGCCGGTAATAAAGGTCTTCGCGAAATTTTTTCTCTTCGACAAGTTTTTGCAAATCCTTATTTGTCGCCGCCAAAATCCTCGCGTTTGTTTTGGATGTTATGGTTGAACCCACTTTATGGTACTCTCCGTTTTGAAGAACGCGAAGCAGTTTAGCCTGAAAAGCGGGGCTGATTTCGCCGATTTCGTCGAGAAAAATCGTTCCGTCGTTTGCGGCTTCGAACAGTCCTTTTTTATCCGCCAAAGCGTTGGTAAAAGCCCCTTTGACGTATCCGAATAGTTCGCTTTCGAGCAGGGATTCCGTTAATGCGGCGCAATTAATTGCGATGAATTGTTTCGGATTTCTATCGCTCAAATTATGCAGCGCTCTCGCAATTAATTCTTTTCCGCTGCCGCTCTCTCCGTAAATCAAAATGTTCGCGTCTGTGGGAGCGACTTTTTTCACCAAATCTATTACCGCCTGCATTTTGCGGCTTTTATAAATTATTCCCTCAAATTCGCTAATTTCATCTAGACTGACTTCGGCGCTCTCCTCATCCAATTGATTCTGTTTAAGATTATCGATTTCGGATTTCAGTTCTTCAATTTTCACTTTTAAAGAACTCCCTTCCGCATTTTCGTTTGAGTCGATTTGATTTTGAATTTTCGACAACTCATTTTCTTTTGCGCGGAGCGCTTTCTGCAGAATATCTTTCTCCTTCGAGAATTCGGCGACGGCTTTTTTTGATTCGAACAATTCAAAACCTTTCCGGGAAATTTCTATCAGGAAAAACGGCGCGATGAGAAACGCGAAATCGGGCGCGAAGTTAAATGTTAAATAAACCGCGGATAACAGCATAAAAAGAAGCAGAAAAGGAATCCAAATAATTTCATCCTTTCCCAAAAAAATCAAAATAACAAACACGAGAAAAACGGCGAAAGCTGAAAAAACCGAGTAATTTGTAATTAATGAGTTCCCTTTAATCAAATTTTCGAGCGCGAAGGCGTGAACGGCTATACCGGGAATTTTATCTCCGAAACCGGCGTCCACAAA
>CAYNUJ010000116.1:0-1627 GCA_964400095.1 uncultured Melioribacteraceae bacterium | reverse complement strand
AGCGTAATAATTTCTTTTAAGAGGCCAGCCTAATTTGTTGATATCTTCTTCGTTTAATTCAATAATGACGATACCGGAGTCGGCTGAGTAAGCGAATATTTTATTCAAATAATTCCGGGTGGTTTTATTCAAACCGGAATGAAATTCAGGAGAGATTAAAAGAACGGCTGCGGAAATAAAAGCCGCGGCAAGAAGAACAATCTTTTTATTTGATATAAGTTTTTGAATGAATGTCATAAATGAATAAATTAGCGTCAATGAGTAACGCAATTTAATAAAATTATTATGAATTTTTGAAAAGCGATAGAATGATAAGGAATATAAAAGGAATAAGCGTTCAGATCAACGGAGATGAGAATAGGCAGTCAATCGTTTTTATTCACGGATTTCCCTTCGACAATAGAATGTGGAACGCTCAGGTTGAATTTCTTTCGAATAATTTTTACTGCGTAACCTACGATATCCGCGGTTTCGGGAATAGCTTCGTCGGCGACGGGCAATACACAATGGAAACGTACGTCGATGATCTCTTAATGGTAATAAAGGAATTAGAATTACAAAAACCGGTAATATGCGGATTATCCATGGGAGGTTACATAACCTTGCGCGCATTGGAAAGGGATCAGTCTTTATTCGCCGCGGCTGTATTGATGGATACCAAACCTCAAGCGGATGACGACGAAGCGAAATTGAAACGCGCCGCCGGAATAAATCAAATAAATACAGAAGGGCTGGACAAATTTGCGGAAGCGTTTATACCGAATACTTTCGCCGAGGAATCCAAAACGGAATTGAAAGATATATATAACAAAACGCTTGAGATAGCAAAAAGCCATAATCCAATCGGAGTGAAAGGGGCTTTGCTGGCAATGCTGAGCAGAACATCCACCGAAGAATTTTTGCCGAATCTTAAAATTCCCGTTCTTTCCATTGTCGGCAATTTGGATAAATTAACCCCGCCGCCCGTAATGAGAGAAATGACTGAAAAAATTCCGAACGGAGATTTTGCAATCGCGCCCCGCTCGGGTCACATGACGCCCATAGAAAATCCGTCGTTTGTGAATGATATGATAGCGGGGTTTATGAGGAGGTTAAACTAAACTGACTTTTGATGTCGAAATTGAAATCAGGAAGCAAAATGTGGTGAGAGCCGTTATTTGAAACTATATTTGAAAATTCAATTTGGGAAACAACTAATAACGATCAATTCCATTGCGTCTTTGCGCCTCAGCGGTGAAAAAATAGCACACGAATCAAAACGGATACTCATCCAGCTTTTGCTGCCAATCCCAATAATTGCACGCGCCGCAAATCGGCAGTTCGCTTTCTTTGCCTTCGACGTGCAAATGCCTCATGTTTTTGAACGTCTCTCCTTTCCAAATCTCTTCGATACTCCGCTTGTTTGTATCTCCGGTAATCAATTTCTGCCGCCAGTCGATACAGCATGCGGAAACGAGTCCATCCGAATTTACGGTAAACGATTCCCACAGCGAATAACACGGATAACGATTCTTATTCCTCTCGGTGTAATCGTAAACTCCCCATGTCAACTTATCCCAAATTTGAATCTCTACCGGAAAATCCTTCCAATATTTTTTGAATCGTTTAATTTCCGTCTCCATTTCGG
>CAYNUJ010000115.1:5558-9863 GCA_964400095.1 uncultured Melioribacteraceae bacterium | reverse complement strand
AACCATATAAGGCATATAAGAAAATATAAGCCGCAGTTTTTTAGAACGCCAGTTCGTAAATTCTGTTGATATCATCACTTTCCAATTGCATCATGCGTCCGAGCGGAGCGGCTAAAGAAGCGTTTTCCGTGAATAGCGTCAATTGGTCTTCCGCAACTCCAATTTCCCTTAACGAAACCGGAGCGCCTATTTCCGAGAAGAAATTTTTTAAAGCTTCAATCGTTTTCAGCGCGCAAATCTCATCGTCGCTTTCGTCACTACCAAAAATATTTCTGCCGAACTTTGCGAATTTCGGGACGTCATTTTTGTAAACATATTTCATCCAAGCGGGAAACATTATCGCCAGCCCCGCGCCATGTGCGACGTCGGTAAAAACGGAAACCGAATGTTCGAGAGCGTGAGTCGCCCAATCTCCGCCCGCGCGACCGACAGCCGTCAATCCGTTGAGCGCCATTGTAGCGCATAAAGCCAACTGCGCGCGCGATTCGTAATTATCCGGCTCTTTCAGCAATATACGCGCATGTTTTATTACCGTTCGAATCAATCCCTCCGCGTATTCGTCTTGAAAATCCGTTTGCGGCGTTCCGTCGAAATAATTTTCCATCACGTGAGAAATTGTATCCACCGCGCCGTTTACTGTTTGGCTTTGCGGCAGAGTAAATTGAACCGACGGATCGACAATTGAAACAACTGGGAACGACTCCTTTCCGCCTCCGAATGCCCATTTTTTACCCTCGTCTTCCTTGGTTATAACTCCGTAAGGATTCATTTCGCTTCCGGTTGCCGAAAGAGTTAAAATCACATAGACCGGCAGACTCTTTGTCGAACGGGCTTTTCCGCAGAAGAAATCCCAAACGCCGCCGCTGTATTTCGCTCCGGCGCCAATTGCTTTTGCCGAATCGATTACGCTTCCGCCGCCCACAGCGAGAACGGCGCCGATGCCGCGATTTTTGCAAATATCGATTCCCTCGTAAACTTTTGTTAGCGTCGGATTCGGTTTTACACCGCTCAATTCAATCATTTCAATACCGTTTTCATTTAACGACTTTACGCTTAAATCATATACGCCGTTTTTATGAATTGAACCTTTGCCGTAAAGGTAAAGAACCTTTTTTACACCGCGCTGAGCCATTTCTTTTCCTATCTGCCCAATCGTTTCTTTACCGAATATTAATTTCGTCGGATTATTAAACTGAAAATTATTCATAGTTCCTCCCGAATATTATTACGCAAATATACTCAACGCAGCTTAAAAAGAAACAATAATTTTTGCGTCAATTTTATTTTTTCCTCGCTCGGAAAGATAAGATTTGACGATAATATTCCGCGCGCTAAAATCAACGAAGCCTTTTAAAATAAAAAACCCCCGCATCAACGGGGGTTGAATAAAAATCAACAGCGTTTATGTTTCCTTCAGAGCGTTCACCAATTTGGTTATCGCCTCTTTCGCGTCGCCGAAGTACATCAATGTATTATCCTGATAGAATAATTCGTTATCGATGCCTGCGTATCCGACGTTAAGCGAACGTTTATTTACGATAACCGTCTTAGCGTAATCAACGTTCAAAATAGGCATTCCGAAAATCGGGCTGTTCTGATCGTGACGCGCGGCGGGATTAACAACATCGTTAGCTCCAACAACAAAAGCAATATCCATATTGTTGAAATCGTCGTTTATATCTTCGAGCGCGAATAACTTATCGTAAGAAACCTGCGCTTCAGCTAAAAGCACATTCATATGCCCGGGCATACGTCCGGCAACCGGGTGAATAGCGAAACGGACGTTAATTCCTTTGGATTCGAGAATATTAGCCAAATCCCGTACGGCGTGCTGAGCTTGAGCTACCGCCATTCCGTAACCTGGAACGATAACGACATTTTGCGCCGAATCGAACAGCATAGCCGCTTCTTCCTCGTCGACTGATTTAACCGGTTTGTGAACTGTTTCACCGCCGCCTGCAGCAGCGCCGCCCGCTCCGGCTGATTCCCAGCCTCCGAGAACCACATTCATCAATGACCGGTTCATGCCTCTGCACATAATGAGCGTTAGAATAATTCCGGAAGCTCCCACTAATGCGCCGGCAATAATTAACATATTATTATGAAGAACAAATCCCGTCATCGATGCCGCTATTCCTGAATAGGAATTCAGTAATGAGATTGCCACCGGCATATCCGCGCCGCCGATTGGAAGCACAAGAAGCACGCCGAGAAGTAAAGACACACCGGCGATTCCTATTAATAAATTTGTTTCGTGAACGGGATTAATTACAACAAGAACGCCTGTTACAATTACCGCTACAAAGAGCAATACGTTTACAGGGTTCTGAAGAGGATATTTAATTACTTTCCCCGAAACAATTCCCTGCAGTTTGCCGAATGCGATTAAAGAACCGGTAAACGTTACGGCTCCGACCAATACGGAAAGAACAATCGTAACCGTGGTCGGAACTTCAAAAGACTGATTCATATTAATTAAATGATAGTATTCGGCAAATGCGACCAAAAGCGAAGCGCCGCCTCCGAATCCGTTTAACAATCCGACCATCTGAGGCATACCCGTCATTGGAACTTTAAGAGCGAATATCGCTCCTATTGCGGAACCGACAACTAAACCGAGAATGATCCATTCAAATGTCATTACTCTCTGATCGAGCAATGTGACTACAATCGCCAAAAACATACCGATGACTGAAAGGAAATTACCTTGTCTCGCGGTTTTAGGCGAAGCTAATCTTTTTATACCGAAAATAAAAAGAATAGATGCAATCAGGTAAACTAAATATGATAATATCTGCATAACCTATCTCTCACTTCTTTTTAAACATTTTTAGCATTCTGTCGGTAACAAGGTAACCTCCGACAACATTTATAGTCGCAAAAATCAGCGCGACAAGACCTAAAATTGTACTGATAGTAAATTCCTGCGCTCCGGCGCTAAGCAAAGCGCCCACAATAGTGATGCCGGAAATAGCGTTCGAGCCGGACATCAAAGGCGTATGCAGCGTGGGAGGCACTTTTGTAATTAATTCAAATCCTACAAATATCGCTAAGACGAAAACATATACTTGCAGCAATAAATCTACAATTCCCATTGTGAAAATTCCTTATTTTTTTTCGAGTAAGGCTTTTGTTCTTTCGTGAACAACTTCTTTATTTTTAACAATTGTCGCGCCTTTAATAATTTCATCTTCCATGTTGAATTGGAAATTTCCCTCTTTATCGAGCATATGTTCCAAAAGAGCCTGGAGGTTCTTTGCATACATTTCGCTTGAATTTGTGGGAACGAGCGCGGGTATATTCGGTTCGCCGATAATTTTAACGTCGTATTTTACTACTGTTTTACCCTTTTCGCTAATTTCGCAGTTACCGCCGAATTCCGTAGCCATATCAAGCACAACGGAACCGGGACGCATATTTTTAACCATTTCCTCGGTAACGAGAATAGGGGCTTTTCTGCCTGGCACTAAAGCGGTAGTAATAACAATATCGGCGTTTGAAACATGTTTGAATATCAATTCTTTCTGTTTTTTCAGAAATTCTTCCGACGCTTCTTTGGCGTATCCGCCTTCGTCCTGCATATTTTCGTCAACCGGAATTTCGATAAAACGCCCGCCGAGAGATTTAACTTCCTCTTTAACCGTCGGACGAATATCCGAAACTTCCACAATTGCGCCGAGGCGTTTTGCCGTTCCCAGCGCCTGCAGTCCGGCGACGCCCGCGCCCATAATAACAACGGTAGCCGGTTTAATTGTGCCCGCGGCAGTCATCATAAGCGGGAATATTTTACCCAATTCATTGGCTGCCATAAGAACGGATTTGTAACCCGCAAGGTTAGCCTGCGAACTGAGAGCGTCCATTTTTTGAGCCAATGTAGTTCTTGGAATTGAATCCATCGAAATTACGTCAACGCCTTTTGCCGCGCACTGCTCCGCCATTTCGGGATGATGCAGTGAATAAAGAAAAGCAATAAGCAGCGTTCCTTCTTTCATCATATCCAATTCATGTTGGCTTGTATCGGGATTTTCAACGGGACGTTGAACTTTAAGAATAATTTGAGAGGAAGAAAAAACGTCTTCCGCGTTTTGAACCGGCTTAACGCCGGCGGCTTCGTATTGTTCATCGGTAAAGCCGGCGTTTATTCCGGCGCCTTTTTGAACTTGAATTTCGAAGCCTTTTTTAATTAACTTCGACGCCACATCCGGCGTTAAAGCAACTCTGTTTTCCCCTGGAAGGATCTCTTTCGGGACTCCGATAATCACAATAATTCTCCTTAATCTAATTTGATTACATCTCGAAATTTAC
>CAYNUJ010000115.1:0-5458 GCA_964400095.1 uncultured Melioribacteraceae bacterium | reverse complement strand
TCAAAGCGGTATGCGCACTTATCCGAAATTTCAATTAATTTTCTGTTAAATATATGTCTGTATTCAATATTTCGTACAATACTATCTTTATGCTCGTTAAACAACTCAGAATGACCCGAGTCTATATTTTCTATCCCCTGAAGCGCGTTTTCAATGTCGTTCAACGCTGAAATTGTAAAAAACCAGTTCAACAATTCTTCGAAATTTTCCTTGCTGTAATACTTAACGCCTTTATACTCATTCACGGCTATGAAAGCGGAAAGGCGCTCGTTCTTTATCGTCTCGGCAAAATCTGCGCTTGCCCGCCGAATAATTTTTTCAAACTCCTCTTTTGAAAGAACTTTATTTCCGATAAACTTATTCAAAGGAAAATTCACTTCCAATAATGTAAAGAGTAAATTGGATTCAAAAAATACTCCTCTAGCTCCGCGTCCCAAACTGCGGAAAATATTTTCAACCGACCCGAATAATTCAAGTTTCGATAAAATTTCGGAGTAGTTTTCGCTTCCTAACGAAAGAGTTAATTCCCGGATTAATCTATAAAGCATTAATACTATTGTATTTTCGTAATATCTGCTCTCTTTCGAAATTACAATTGACTCGGGTAAAGTTTGGAAATTAATTTTACTTTCAAATTGACGCTCTTTAATGATGCTATTTAATAATTTCAACGAATACGAGAAATTAACTATATCAATCTGTGAATTTTTTATGGTTTTCATTTTCACCGCAAAATCAACGGATTTTAATAAGTCTTTCCATCTTTTCAGCAATAAAACGATTGTATCGTTCGGGGTGGAAGCGTTTTGGTTGGTAATTATAAAATTTTTCACGTATTCATGTACAAAATTTTCGTCAAATATGTTCTCAAATTTTTCCTGCACCGGCAGAAGTTTTAGCGAAGCCAGAGCATGTTTAACGCTTGGAGTAGATTCGTTCTGCAGACGTTCTTTCAGTTTTCTCAATTCGCCGTCTTTGTCGTAAACTTCTGTAAATCCGTAAAAAACCTTATAATCAAATCCGTTAAGTTCAAAGTGAAGACCATCAACAAAATCATCGCCGCCGAAAAGATATTCCCGATGCGAAGTAAGTTCTTTGCAGATATAATAATAATTCGGATCAAGACGCACACCGAGCGCGTCGTTCAAAGCAATGGAAGACATTTTTTTTGACGAATCGTTTTTATCTATTTTATTAGTCGAACGGAAAATTACTCCCGAAGCTCTTTCGTATTTATTATTATATAAAACCAGCGTTTTTTCATCCCCGACTGAATTAGTAAAAGCGAAAACATTTTCATTAACGGCTCCGCGGTCGTCAATAAAATCATAAAGCCAAAAATTATTTGCATCGCTGAATAAATATCTTTTTTGAAGCAAAGGGAAAATCTCTTTATTATGACGTTCTATCAGCCAATCTTTCGGATTCTCGTTATAATAAGCGCGTTTATATTCCATACCGTATTTTTCGGTATATCCTTCAATTTGTCCGTGAGCAAACATAGGAAGACCGGGCAGCGTACTCATCATTACGCAGACGCCGAAATATTTATCGTCCACGCCGAACTGCTTTATAGCGGTTTCTTCATCGGGATTGCTCATAAAATTCACGTAACGTTTAAGAATTTCCGGATCGAACTCAAGAGTGTTTGTAATCAGTTTTCGGTATTTATCGTTTTCTTCGTTCATCATCATATGCATGAACGCGCTGTTGTAAACGCGGTGCATCCCAAGCGTTCTGACAAAATAACCTTCCATCAGCCAAAAGGCTTCGGCAAGAAGCAGCGTGTCGGGCATCTCATTGTTAATTTTGTCCACAACTTCGCGCCAGAATTCTTTCGGAAAGAATTCGTCGAACTCCTCGTCGGTCATCGAATATTCTGTCCGCGAAGGAATATCGCCTCCCGTTCCCGGTTTTGGATACCACAAACGCCGGAAATGTTTTTTAGCGAGCGTCATCGCGGCGTCGAACCTAATAATTGAAAAACGTCGGGCGACTTCCATAATTTTGTTTATTACGTCTTCCCGGACTTCGGCTTTCAACATATTTAACTGCGCCGTATCGTTCCACGGCATATTTGTGCCGTCGTTGCCGTGATAAATATAACGAACTTCTCCGGTTTTGTTATTCTTCCATTCGAATACTACAGCGGCGTCGGAATGAGTATAATATCCGTCCTCAATTCTTAATTCAATATCGGGATGTTCCGATAAATTCTCTCCCGTAAATTTATAATTTGGGTAAGGAGGTTCCTTTCTCTGCACAAAATATTCGGGATGATTCAACGTCCAGTCGGAATAAATTCCGGTATGATTCGGCACCATGTCGCTCGCGAGTCTAATACCCCTCCGTCTGCATCTTTCATTTAAATTGCCGTAAGCGCTTTCGCCGCCCAAATCCGACGCAATAGTATAATCATAAAGCGAATACGCCGAAGCTACCGCGTCTATATTCCCCATTATATGTTTAATTCTGCGCGACGCGGAACTCCTTTCCCAAACGCCGATAAGCCAAATCGAATTAAAATTTCTGCCGGCTATCAAATCCAATTCTTCGTCCGGAATTTGATCCAGCGTTTTAATTTCCCTTCCGTATTTTTTCGATAGCTGATCCATCCAGACATACGTGTTTTTTGCAATCAAAACAACATTCGGCATCCAATGAATATCGGGAGTAAACTGTTCCGGTTCTTCGTAGTCCTTAATACTTTCGTTTCCGAATTTATGGGCTGATTTTCCGATTGCGAATTCGTCGAGGTTCCCGCCCGGTTTATATTGAGGAACCGCCGTAGGAGCAATACCGTCGAAACCTTCGAGTTTAAATTCCTCTTTGAATAAATCGCCGCCGGATAATATTCTATTTAAATAATCGTCATCGAGAAGTACTTTCCAATTTTCTTTTATGAACAAAAGCTGTTTGGCAAGATCGTCGGGATAAAGTTCAAACGGCTGTTTGAAAAACGAAATTATATCGAGAGAATCAGGACCTATTTTGGGTTCGTTTTTGAAAAATTCTTGAAGTAATTTAACGCTCTGCAAATATGTGTTTTTATCGCCGAGATGATTGGAGTCGAAAAGTTCTTTTAATTTATCCGCGGCGGGATTGGCGTTGGAAAGAAAGAGCATTATCAGTTCTTCAAGGGATATCTCCGTGTGCAGCGTTCCATCATTAGCAGATTTCAAATATTCTTCAACCGACATTTCGCCGGAATAAACGGGCTTGGGAGGAAAGAGTCTTACAAAATCGCCGATAAAAAAATTGAATACGGATTCTCCGATTTCATTTTCTAAAAATTTGTAAGCTTTTTTTATCGCTCCCGGATTTATTTTCTTTTGGTAGAGAGCGAATACGCTGTGGAAAATTTCATCCATCAACCCTACGGCGTTCAATTCCCCGGCAGAAACCCGTAGATTCTCGCTCCGTAATTCATTTATTCTCTGCGCTAAAAGCCGAACTTGAAGAAAATCGGCTAAAACCACATTACCGTTAAACTCGAATAACGATGATTGTAAGTTATATTTATCTCTTATATTTTTTGCGACGTGAAATTCGTACATGCCAAAATCCGGGAATTCGGTATTAAAAATCATTTTTAGTTTTGCAAATATAAGTATAAATGAGCAATGATTTCCCGACAGGGACTGGCGTTATCTCCTTCCCTACAAATGATTTATTCCAACTTTTTTCGACAAACGGAATGAGGTGAAATTTCCTGCGCTTCTGAAGCATTCAAGATTCCTCACACTCGCTCTCGCTCGGTTCGGAATGACAATCTTAGCCTGTCATTTTGACGATCCCGACGTATTTTGTCGGGAGAGGAAAAATCTTTCTCGCTAATTACGTAAATTCCAAAACATTTTTCCCTCTACGACCTTTGCGCCTTCTCTGTGTACTTGTGGTTATACGAGATTCTCTCTTAACCGCGGATACACAAGGACGCGGAGGGAGATAGAACGCATATTTACCCGCCCGAGGCGGGTGAACGCTGATAAGACAGATTGACACGGATGGGAAAAAAGCAATTCAACCGTTTAACAATTCAGCAATAAATTTCCACAGAAAAGTTTTACTCATTTTAGATCTTCTTTATTCGCGCATTAGCGGCTTTTCCATTTTACCTCAGAGACGGTTAAATTGCATGATTTATTCTTGCTGTCATTTCGACAAACGGAATGAGGTGAAATCTTCTGAACTTCTGAAGCATTCAAGATTCCTCACACTCGATCTCGCCCCCTTCTTCTTCCTTGTCCGCCGAGAGTATATTTGGTATATTTCAGGTCGTTTTTTTTCTGATTTTTAATGAGGATTTTTTAATGGCTGAAGTACGCAAAGAGAGTTCTTCCAATGTATCGATTATAGATGATTTACCTAAAATTATGCCGGTTCTCCCGCTTCGGGACAATGTTATTTTTCCATATATGATCTTCCCCGTTCTTGTAGGCAGGGAGCAGTCAATTAAAGCCGCAAATTTTTCTTTGGAAACGTCAAAGTATATTTTCCTTACCGCTCAAAAGAAAGCCAGTATCGAGGAACCGACTACCGACGATATTTACATCGAAGGAACCGTCGCCAAAATTATTCAGATTTTGAAACTTCCCAACGGATTGATGAAAATTCTGGTTGACGGTATTATTCAAGGCGTAATTCTTCGCTTCACCGAACAGAAGGATTTTTTTGAAGCTGAAGTTGAATTCAGTTTTCCGGAGATGGCGGATAAAAGAGAGCTTAACGCGCTGATTCGCCAGATGACTTCCAAATTCAAAGAATATGTTAACGTAAATAAAACAATCCCTCCCGAAGCGATTTCGGCTTACGAAAACATTTCAGAACCTGATAGAAAAATGTTTTACGTCGCGGCTAATATTAATCAGTCCATTGATATTAAACACGAAATATTGAAAAAGAAGACACTGAAAGACCAGATATACGAAATTATAAAGATTTTAAGTTCTGAAATTGATATACTCAAAGTTGAAAAGGAAATTGAAACCAAAGTACAGGAAAACATTGCAAAAACTCAGCGGAAATTTATTATTCAGGAGCAAATACGCATTCTTCAGGATGAATTGGGCGAGGAAGAAGATTTTATGCCGGAATTTAAAAAAATTCGGCTGGAAATTAAAAAATCGAAAATGCCGAAACCGGTTGAAGAAAAAGCTCTCGACGAATTAAATAAGTTGAAAAAGATTCCGCCCTCTTCGCCGGAATCTACTGTTATACGAAATTACTTGGATTGGATGATAGACGTTCCGTGGCATAAAAAAACGAAAGACCGGCTGGATATTGAAGCCGTTAGAAAAGTACTCGACGAGGATCATTACGGATTGGAAAAACCGAAAGAAAGAATTGTAGAGCATATTGCCGTACTGAATCTTGTGAAGGAAATGCGCGGACAGATACTCTGCTTTGTAGGACCTCCGGGGGTGGGAAAAACGTCATTGGGTAAATCTATTGCGCG
>CAYNUJ010000114.1:7823-10061 GCA_964400095.1 uncultured Melioribacteraceae bacterium | reverse complement strand
TCTCAAAGCTGTTGAAATTACCATCGTCCAATATGTAATAAGAATTAAATCGTGAATATCTTTATAATTTATCATTAGGAGAAAATTTAAAATTACAAAATCAATTATTGCGGCAATAAAATATTTTGCTATTATCTTAAAAGGCGGTGCATAAGCTGAAACTATTGAACTTGATTGCTGCATTTTTGTTTTAAGTCATCTTCTTTATTATTACAATTTTAAAATAATCCTCATTTATCTTTGTGCAGAAAGCCCGGTAGCCTCTTTCTTCCAATTTAGGATATAACATTAAGGGTTCGCGATGATGATGCATTAGTAAAGCGGTTTTATCATCTATCTTGGAGAGAGTTTCCAAAACTTTAATCATCGGCTCGGGAGGTTCTAATTCACGTACATCTATTTCAATAATATTTTCAAAATCGGCAATGTTTATATCGTCATTATTATGTGATTTAATTTCTTCGTCAATTGCTTTTAGGCTGCTGTCCTTGTAAAAATAAATGTTGAAAACATCATCTTTTTTTTCGGTCTTATGTGCATATCCTTTTTTGCCGAGCACAGTATAAAGCGGAATGGGTTCAAACGAATTTATCAGCAAAAGAACTTCACCAATCTTCAATCCATTTACCTTTGCTAATATAAATTTTAAGGGATCTTTTCCCCCACTAATTATTGGTCTTACATCAAATGGTACAACTTTACTTTGGTCTATCTTATCTAAGGGTTCTTGCATTTCATAATTATCCGTATTGGTTTTTAAAGGCACTTTATTTTCAGAATCTGTATTACTTGAAAATTCATCAATAGAATTATTTAGTTTGGAAAGTAGGACACTTACATTTACGTTTGCTATACCTGCGGCTTGCTCAACATTCACCCTGCCGGATAGAGCCTTGCGCAATATAGGATTCTTAAGCTTTTTGAAGTGCGGGCTCACCTTCACTAATACATCAAGCGTTTGTGGATAAGCTTTAAGCATATTTGAAATTTTCAAGTCTTTCGTTATCATAATAATTATTCTTTCCTGTTCTCTACCAAAAGCTTCAAGCAATTTTTTTAATATTTACACGCCAAACTTCAGGACCTTTTTCAATGTATTCCCAGCCAAACTGATTAGGTCTTTCGGCATTAAACTGATAATAAAGCGGCATAGGATCGTGATCGTTTATCAATTGAAATTGTTCTCCGCTTTTAAGTCCGTCAAAAGTTTGAAAAATTTTCGAATGTTTGTCCCTTGGTGGAACAGGGCGAATATCAAGTTGTTTTAATTCCATGTTATAATCCTTTTTTAATTTTAAGATTTTCACTCCTAAATTATTAAGAGTATAAATAAAATTCCTTGACTTAGGTCAAATTTGAGCGGAATATTTTGGTGGAGCAATTATTTGGCAAGCTTTTTTAATCTTTCAAAATTGGTAATGAATATTTTTTTACCCTTTACATGTATTACCGCTTCTGACTCAAGTTTTTTAAAAGTGCGGGAAAGTGTTTCTGTAATAGTTCCCAAATAAGAAGCAATGGTAAATTTAGGAACGGTAAGCCTGAGAAAAGGTTCTGGTAGTTTATCTGTCCCGCAGGCGATTGTTTCTTTTAAGAGAAATTTTGCAAGTCTGTTTCTAACTTCTTTGGTTGAAAGATCTTCAATCTGTGTGACGAGAGATTTTAAACGCTTGGCAAAACCTGCAAGCATCTTTAATGAAATATCGGGATTGACTTTTATTAAATCTATGAAACCATCTTTTGGAATGAACAGCATTAAACTATCTTCCAAAGTCTTAGCGTTTACGGGATAATCCTTTCCTTCAAATAGCGGAATATCGGCAAAAGTTGTGAGGGGTTTTGCAATATGCACAACAGATTCTTTCCCATCTGAGGTAACTTTATAAATTTTCACAACTCCTTTGAGAAGAATATAAAATCCTTTGTAAAAATCACCTTCTAAAAAAATCAATTCGTTTTTGTGATATGATTTTAGCTGACTTATTTTAGTCAACTCTCTTAGCTGCTGAATGCTTAATTCAGAAAAGAGCGGAATATCTCCGAGTTTTTCTTTGCTATCTAATTCTAACTTATTCATTTTTTGATTGACTAAACTAAGTTTAAATAAATATTTGTTTTCTTAATTTGTAACATAGTGAACAATTTTTGAATGCAATATAACTTTAAAGAATTTTATCCGCTTAAAAAACTGCGGACAGGTCTTGGAATTAGCAAAAAAATAAAGAATCACATATAAAC
>CAYNUJ010000114.1:0-7723 GCA_964400095.1 uncultured Melioribacteraceae bacterium | reverse complement strand
TAAACCGGATTGACCTCAACAGAACAAATTTACTTCAATTGCGTCTAACTGTCGAAAACAAAAAGGAGCTCTAATGTCTGATAGAAAAGAAAATGTTCTCGACGTCGATAAATTATTGAAAAATAAACTGAAGAATGTGAGTATCGGCGCTCTCGAAGATGAAATTGCGAAAGTCGTTACCGGAATGGTCGGCGAAGATTATAAATGCACAATAGGCGAAGTGAAATATACTCTTTTCAGCGGAGCCGATTTCCACATAAAGGTGGAATTATCCTATAATCCGGATGATTAATTTTATTTTAGGATTTTATCGAAATGGCGATTGAGTGATCCAAAGCATTGCAATTATCCATGAAAAATCCTATTATAGAACTAATTTTTGAAAAATAATCAGAACCGTTTAATGGCCGGAAGTTCCGAACACTTTAAAATCGTTCCTCACAAAAGATGGTACAATTTAACCATTGATAAAACCGTTCATGAATTAAGCGCTTCAAAGAATGGGCTTTCGGATGGCGAGGCAAAACTCCGTCTTGAAATTCACGGTCCTAACGAACTTACCGCCGAAGAAAGTTCTCCCTGGTGGAAACTGCTTACCGAACAATTTATTAGTCTTTTAATTATTATTTTAATTATTGCCGCTCTTATAAGCGCATTTATCGGGCAGGTAATTGAAGCGATAGCAATAATAGTAATTGTAATTTTAGCCGGTATATTAGGATTTGTCCAGGAATTCCAAGCCGGTAAGGCAATAGAATCTCTCAAAAAAATGGCGGCGCCTAACGCTACGGTTCTTCGCAACGGCGAGGAGAAGATTATCCCAGCTTCCGAGCTTGTTCCCGGAGACGTAATTATTTTGCAAACAGGAGATAAAATTCCCGCCGATTCAAGAATTATTTCGGCTAAAAATTTGCGAGTGGACGAAGCGGTTCTTACGGGAGAATCTCATCCCGTTGATAAAATTGAAGATGAGATAGGAGAGATAAACGCTTCTTTAGGCGATAGAAAGAACATGGTTTTTATGGGAACCTCCGTAACATACGGAAGGGGAAAAGCTCTGGTTACATCAACCGGAATGAAAAGCGAATTCGGAAAAATTGCCGAAATGCTCAAGCAGACAGAATCGAGAAAAACGCCTCTGCAAGATAATCTTGACCAATTAGGCAAAAAAATAGGAATTTATTCAATTCTGCTCGCCGCTTTGATGAGTGTTTTGGGAATTATGGAAGGCTACGAACTTGTTGAAATGTTTATATGGGGCGTGGCAATTGCCGTTGCCGTCATCCCCGAAGCTCTTCCCGCGGTAGTCACAATTTCAATCGCTCTCGGCGTAAGACGTATGGTTAAGCGTAAAGCGCTTATACGCAAATTGCCCGCCGTCGAAACCTTAGGAGCCACTAACATCATCTGCACGGATAAAACCGGCACTTTAACTCAAGACCAAATGACGATAAGGAAAATTTTTGCCGGAGATAAAATTTACGAAGTTCAAGGTTCGGGTTACAGTCCCGAAGGCAGGGTTGAATTTGACGGAAAAGAAATAGCTATAACGGAGAACGACGCGCTTCAAAAATTATTTATTGCCGGTGTGCTTTGCAACGATACAGTTCTTAATTATGAAGACGGCATTTACGGAATTATCGGCGACCCGACGGAAGGATCGATAATTGTTGCGGCTAAAAAAGCCGGCGTGGATTTTCTTAAAGCCCGCAAAAAATTTCCGAGGTTGTCGGAAATTCCTTTTTCTTCCGAAACCAAAAAAATGACAACGGTGCATAAAATTGACGGTAAATTTATTGCTTTTACCAAAGGCGCCCCGGAAATGGTGCTCGAAAAATGCAGTCATAAATTAGTCGGCGGAGAGTCAATTCCTTTAACCGAAGAAGAAAAAGAGAGAATTTTCGGAGTGGGCGAAAGTTTCGGCGAAAAAGCTCTGCGCGTTCTTGCCGTTGCATTCAAAGAAGTTCCCGGGCAAAAAACATATAGCGAAGATATTCAAGAGAAAACGACTTTCCTCGGATTGGTTGGAATGATTGATCCGCCGCGCGAGGAAGCAAAAGCCGCGATAGACACTTGTTTTCACGCCGCTATACGTCCAATAATGATTACCGGCGATCATAAAGTTACCGCTATGGCTGTCGCAAAGGAAATAGGAATAATGAAAAACGGCGGCGCCCTTACGGGAAAAGAATTGGACGAATTATCCGACGCTGAATTTGAAGCGTCTGTGAATAATACAGATGTTTACGCGAGAATTTCTCCGGCGCATAAATTGAAAATCGTATCGGCTTTAATGAACCAGGGAAATATTGTAGCTATGACCGGCGACGGCGTAAACGACGCTCCGGCTCTTAAAAAAGCCGACATTGGGATTGCAATGGGAATTAAAGGAACCGATGTGAGCCGTGAAGCTTCGGATATGATTTTAACCAACGATAATTTTGCTTCGATTGTTGCGGCTGTTGAAGAAGGAAGAAGTATATTTGAGAACATCAGAAAGTATCTGGTTTATTTGCTGAGCGGCAATCTCGGAACGGTAATCGCTCTGCTCGCGGCGCTGCTGCTTGTTTTGCCGAAACCCCTTATGGCGGTTCAGATATTATTCATCAATTTCTTAATGGACGGATTGATTGCGATTGCGCTCGGAGTGGAACCTCCGGAATCCGGTATGATGGATAGAAAACCGAGAAATGTGAAGGAAGGTATTTTAAACAAACAGGCAATGCTGTTTATCGGCGTTATCGGATTGTGGATATCAATTGTAACGCTCGGAATTTTCTACTGGGCTTTGTCCGAAGGATTTACGGAGAAAGAAGCGGTAACTCTCTTCTTCGTGACTTTAATTTTCGCGCGGCTTTTTAACGCTTATAATTGCCGGTCGTTTAGTATTTCCTCGTTCAAAGTAAAATATTTTTCAAATAAATCATTGCTGTGGGGAATATTCATCTCGATTTTTTCTACGCTTATTGTCGTTTATGCCGAACCGCTTCAAATACCTTTCCACACACGGTCTATTCCCATTATGCATTGGGCTGCGGCAATAGCAGCCGCGTCAACTACTCTTTTTGTTGTTGAAATACTGAAACTATATCAGAAAAGAAAACAAGCCTAAGAGGGAATTAAGTTACATTCTGAAAAGCTCATCGACTTCAACTCTATGAATTTCTTCAATTTCCTTTCCGAGAAATCTGCCTGCAACTTCTTTAAATTTAGTGCGGATATCGCTTACGTAGAATTCGATAGACCCTATATTATTGGAATTGTTTCGGATGCCTCTGCCGTTTAAGTAATTTTCAACTTCTTTTGAAGCCGCAACGCCCGAATCGACCAATTTAACGCCGCCGCCAATTACTTCCCGAATTATTCCCGAAAGCAGCGGATAATGTGTGCAGCCTAAAATCAATGAGTCAACCCCTTCGCTCTTTATGGGCAACAGATAATCTTCCGCAATCAATTTAGCCGCCGGGTGATTTACTAAGCCTTCCTCCGCTAAAGGAACAAATAACGGGCAGGCTTTTTCAAATACGCGAACGTTTTCGGATAAGCTTTTCAAAGATTCGGCATACGCATGATTATTAACCGTGGCGTATGTTCCGATAACTCCGATAATTTCGTTTTTTGTGTTTCCAATCGCAAATTTCGCTCCGGGTTCAATCATTCCGATAATGGGAATATCAAATTTCCGCCGTAGAGCGGGAATAGCGATTGATGAAACAGTATTGCATGCGGCGATAATCAGCTTAACATTTTTTCTCGCTAAAAATTCAGCGTCCTGCAGCGCATACTCAATTACTGTTTCATTCGATTTGGAACCGTATGGAACTCGCGCGGTATCGCCGAAATAAATTACGTTTTCATTGGGTAATAATTCTTTAATTCTTTTTACAACCGTAAGTCCGCCGATACCCGAATCAAAAACTCCTATCGAAGCGTTTTTCGTCATAAAATTCAAAGGTTAATCTCCTATAAAATTTCCTCAATCGCCTTTGTTATGGAAACTCTGATCAACTCGTGATTTTCTTTTTTTATTTTAGAACCGTCGCGGTTCAATATATAGAAGGAATCGATAACATAGTCTCCCTTTGTGGAAATTTTTGCAAAATAAATTCCGAAATCTAACTCGTTCATCGTTTTGGTAATTGTGTATAAAAGTCCCAACCTATCCGGCGAAGATATGTCGATAATTGTAAATTTCCTATGGTTCTCAAATTTTATCCGCACTTTAGCCGAAAGATTGAATAATTTCTTTTCAAGAAATTTCCAGCGCGAGCGAACTTTTGTAAATTCATTAATTATCTGAAGCTGCTTATTCAAGGCTCTTCCTATATATTCTTCAATCAAATCGTATCTTTCTTTCGGAACGGCTTTATGCGTGCGAAATTCGGTAACGTTGAATGTATCAATTACAATCCCGTCCTTGCGCGTAAATATTTTCGCGTCGTGTATATCCAAATCGTTAATTGAAAGAGCGCCGCATAATCTTGACAGCAATGAAGGCGAATCCTTAGCGATTACGGTAATGGCGGTATAGTTTTTCTGTTCGCCGAAGATAACTGAAAAGCTTTTCTTCATCTGAACGATTTCGGCATGAAGCAAAATTTCTTCTTGGGAAAAGAAATTGAAATAACTCAGATCGTGAATTGCCTCAATATGCTCATTTACCATTCGATGTCCGTTTAATTTTGCTCCCTCCGTTATTTCGGCGATCTCTTTGTTCAATAAAGATTCGGCGTCAATTTCTTCTTTAATCATTACCGCGGCTTTGGAGTAAAGCTCGAAAAGCAGATCGCTTTTCCATTGCGTCCATATCGCGGGGCTTACCGCCGAGAGGTCGGCGTAAGTTATTAGATAGAGCATATTCAGCGCCGTAAGGGATTCGAATATACCGGTAAACTGGTTTAGGGCGGCGGAGTCGTTCAGGTTTCTTCTGAAAGCGACTTGTTCCATAATTAAGTGATGACGGACTAAAAATTGGACTAATTGAGATTCTTCTTCGGAATATCCAAGCCGGTCGCATATGGATGAAGCTACTTCGGCTCCGATAATTTCGTGTCCGCTAACCGAAATGGGCTTTGCAATATCGTGCAGCAGAACGGAAATAAAGAGAAGGTCTCTCCTTTCGATTGATTGAAAAATAGTTCCCATTCTATCTTTTTTTTCACCCAAACCTTCTAAATTTTTAATTGCGATAAGAGTGTGCTCGTCCGCCGTATAGCAATGATAAACTCCAGGCTGATAAAACCCGATCAAATCCCTGAATTCCGGCATAAAAATTCCCAGTACTCCCAATTCATTCATCGCCGATAAAGTATCGCTTACTCCGCGGGGAAGTTTAAGAATTTCCCTGAAAAATACCGACGGATAATTAGCCGCATCTTCTTTGTCTTCATGCGTGTTAACGCTTTCGGTAATAAGAGAACGGAGCTTTCTATCGAACATCGCGCTGTTCAGACCTCTATAATAAAACGCGCGCATAATTGCGGAAATTGATAGCAGGCGTTTCCGCTGCGTTATTATTTTTCCGCCCTTAAGAGTAAAATCTTCGTCCAATTGAATGGATAGAAAATCGGAGACGGGATTAGTAATTTCCTCCTCGAATTTCTTCATAATGGTTTTTGAAAACCGCCGGTTGAGACTTGCCGCTTCGAAATAATGGATCATAAATTCCTTCCAATTATTTTCGTCGTAATCGAGCATAGCGGCAATTTTTTCCTGAAGGGAAAATTCCAATCTGTCGTTTCTTCTTCCGCTTACATAATGAAGCAAATTGCGCGTGCGCAGCAGCCATTCGTAGGATTTTTTAATTCTTTTATATTCGCCGCCGCTTAGAATATTTTCCGCCCGCATCCTATCCAGAAAAATTTCCGTCTGCGTTCTTTCTTCCTGGTTGGTAAGTATTAAATTATTCTTGATTGAGTACATCCATTCCACCGATTGCAGGTCTCTTAAACCTCCGGCTGTATGTTTTACATTCGGTTCAAGCGCTTTGGGCGAAGCGCCGTATTTTTTGTGCCGGCTTAAAAAATCGGAAAAATACTGTCGAATTAGATTGATTTTTTTTTCTTCGTCGAGAAGAGTAAACAAATGCTTGTTCCATTCGTTATATAACTTTTTCGAACCGAATAAAAATCTCGTTTCAAAGAATTGAGTAAACGATTGTAAATCTTCATCGAGAAATTTTTCCGCGTCGGATAATTTCCTTACCGTGTGAGAGACCTCAATTCCGCAATCCCAAAGTTTAGTTATTACAGACGTAATATCGTCGAAATAGTCTTCCTCATTTTCGGGAATAATGAACATTAAATCGATATCGGAAAATGGAGAAAGCTCGCGTCTGCTGAATCCTCCGGAAGCTACAACGGCAAACTTAAGCTTTTTATCGCCGATAATTTTTAAAATATATTCTTCAATCAGCAGACTCAATTGAACGCTGAATGCGAATCCGTTCTTGGTAAAACTTTTTTTCGCGAATAGTTTTTTCCGCTCGGCTTTTAATGTCTCTTTCAGTTCAAGTATATTCATGATATAAAAACGGGCTGTCCAAAAATTTAATAATGATTCCCACAAATATAAATGAAACTTATCGGACAGCCCCGTTTAATAGTAATAAATTTACAATCTAACGAATCTCGCTTGAAAAAAGCGAAGATATTTTGGCTCGTAAGTCATTTTTAATCCTTTTATCTTCTTCCTGTTCTCGTAAACCGCGGCGATAGATTCAACAGTTACGTCTATGTGAGCCTGCGTATAAACGCGTCTCGGGAATGTTAAACGTACGAGTTCCAATTTAGGATGGCGGTGCTCGCCGGTTTCCGGATCGCGTCCGGCGGAAACTATTCCCCGCTCCATACCTCTGACTCCGGAATCAATATATATTTCCGCCGCGAGAGTTTGAGCCGGGAATTCATCCTGCGGAATACGATTAAGAAATTTTTTTGCGTCAAGGAATATGGCGTGCCCGCCTACCGGCAGAACAAACGGAACTCCGAATTCTTTCAATCTTTTTCCCGCGTATTCCACTTGTCCGATACGCGCTTTAAGATTATCGAAGTGAACCATTTCCTCCATTCCGCGAGCCATAGCTTCCATATCGCGTCCGGCTAATCCTCCGTATGTATGAAGTCCTTCGTAAACTACAACGATGTTGCGCGCCGCTTGAAATACCTTTTTACTGCGGGTTGCGAATATGCCTCCGATATTGACCATTAAATCTTTTTTGGCGGATACCCACAATCCGTCGAAATAGGAGCACATTTCTTTCAGTATCGTTTCAATGCTTTTTTTCTGATATCCCTTCTCGCGTGTTTTGATAAAATAAGCATTTTCACAAGCGCGCGTTGCGTCGAAATAAAGAAGTATGCCGTTTTCTTTTGTTATTTTGTGAACAGCTTTAAGATTTTTCATAGAGAAAGGCTGTCCGCCCGCCATATTAACCGGTCCTGCCATACAGACATACGGAATTTTTTTAGCGCCGACTTTTTTAATTAAATCCTTCAGTTTATTTAAGTCAATATTTCCTTTGAAGGGATTAGTATTTAAAGGGTCGTGAGCTTCGTCAACAATTACATCGACAAAATTTCCGCCGGCTAATTCCTGATGCAGACGAGTGGTTGTAAAATACATATTGCCGGGAATATAGTCGCCTTTCTTAATGAGGATTTGAGAGATCATATGTTCGGCGGCTCTACCTTGATGAGTAGGTACAAAATAGGGCATACCGTAA
>CAYNUJ010000113.1:0-10065 GCA_964400095.1 uncultured Melioribacteraceae bacterium | reverse complement strand
CTTTTCGGATTATTATTTATTTACTTGAGTTTAAAAATTGAAATTCACGTCTATAACCATATCTCGTCCGGTATCCGTAATAATGTTTTACTTGGGGAAAATTTCTTTAATAATAGAAAAAAACAAAAATAATAACCTGATTGGGACCTTTAGCCCTATAAATTCGGAAAAATGAGCCTAAAGGACCTATTGATGAAATTCAATTTTTTTTTATATTAGCATTGAAATAATTGACTAATAAAAAGCAGTAATAATATTTGAAATACAATATTTAATTAAAGAAATTAAATAATAAATAACTATAAAATAGAGGAATATTATGAAAATAAAAAAAATAGCATTAATAATATTTTGTTTAGCGATTTATTTATTTACTTTTAGTTCTTTTGCAAAGCCGGTTGCTACATGTACTGCCACACTTAATTGCGGAGGTGGCGCGACAATTAGTTGTACGGGAACCAAACATTGTAAGATTGGAGTTTACTCGGTTACCTGTGATGATGTAACGGCATCTTGCAGCGGTTAATATCTGATGATTAAATGTTATACAAAAATATCCATGTTCTGATTTATAATTTTTGTATAGTCTTTTATTTTTGGCGGATTATTTTGGCAAACCTTAATATAAACATAATTATATTATTCTCAACATTTTTTTTGTATCAATGTGCTAACAATGAAAAATCTATTAATTTAATCAAACCCATAAAAACTATTGATTATTTCTCAGATTCAACATTTTTTGGAGGTTCAGAGTGTATTATTAATTATAAAACTAACCTTTTTATAGCTGAAGATAGTAGAATTCTTGTTGTAGATACTAATTTAACATTAATAAGATCATTTAGTAAACCAGGCAGCGGACCTGGAGAATTTAGCAAAGTTTACAGAATTGTGATATTTAAAGATTCCTTATTTGCCGTTGATGAAATGGCTCAGAGGATGCATGTATTTAAACTAAACGGGGAATATAAGAGAACTTTTTCTTTACCTGTATCAGCACAAGGTAGAATTGCTGTTGATAACAAAGGAAGATTTTATTTTTCAACCAATTATGCCAGGCATCCAATTGTATGTGTAAATTCTCATGGTAAAGTTGTAGATATTTTTGGAAAAATGTTCCAAGGGAAAACTGATAATTTAAGTAGAAGAAAGACAATTCTTAACCTTCATATTTATCGGAACAAATTATTAGCCGTCAATAAAAGCGAAGCAATTATTCAACTTTATTCCCTTGACAATAGGAATTTAATTAAAGAAGATAATATTATCATTGATGATTTAAATGAATTTAAAAACGAAATAAGATATAAAATAAAGATACTTAGTGAGAGTAAAAACACTTATATTTCAATTTTGTCATGCAGCTATATTAACGATGATTATTTGTTCTTCTCAATTGTAGAAAGAAATGATGTTGGACCAAGTATAAGTAAAATTATCAAATACAATCTTAAAAATTTCAGTATTTCTAATATTTATGATATTAATAATAGTAAAAATACTACAAATGAAAACTGGATTACTTCAATATGTGTAATTGGGAGCTCTTTATATTTAAGTAATGCAGTCACTCAAAATTTAATGAAATTTTCTATTGAGTAATATTATTTTGAAAAATAATTATGTAATTTTATTCATAATTTCAACTATTTTCGTAATATTATTTATTATTAGTATAAACAATAATGCGATTAATAATCACAGCAACGATAAGCTATATAATGAAAAATATAATAAATATGCGGAAATACTAAAAAATTATAAAATCGCTGAAATGCTAAAATATCAAAACGTTGAATTTTTAGATTCAAATTATATTTTGATTTTGTATTACAAGTATGATTGCAGCAGTTGTGTTGGGATATGTTTTGATATTATTCAAAACATAAAAATTAGAAATTCTGATTTGAGAAAATATATTTTTACTGACTCAAATTTTGAAAATGATTCTAAATTATTTAACTTTTATACAAAAAAAGGATTTATTGTCCATCAAGACCCTAATAAAAAAATAAAAAATAAATTGCGAAATATTAGTACTCCCATTATACTATTAATTAAAAACAAACATATTTTTAGTGTAATATTTCCTTCTCCTATTCTTCCAAATAAAATGGAAAATAACTTCTTAAAACTTATAGAATAATAAATAGCAAGTTCGTAGAGAAGTAATACTTTTATCGTTTTTATAAAATATTTTTTTATTTTAACAACATTTTCACTATTAAATCATTTTAAAACAGGTAAAATTGAGATAATTTGTCGCTGCCATCGCTATCAATAAAACGACCAGTTACAATAACAATGTTCTATATTGGCATTGCGATCCTTGGTATATATGTATTCAGCCTTATGGGTGTGGATTTACTGCCTAATATCAATATCCCTCATCTTATTGTTCAAACTGAATACAAAAATTCCACTCCTGAGGAAGTCGAGAATCTTATAACCGAGCCGCTGGAATCCGCCGTCGGTTCCGTAAGCGGAGTAAAGAAAATTGTTTCCGTTTCAAAAGAGGATATGTCGGTTGTATCGGTTGACTTCAACTGGGGGACGGATATGAAGGAAGCGGTTTTGTCCCTTAGGGAAAAGCTGGACAACATGCGTTTTTCTCTTCCGCGCGAGGCGGGCAGACCCTCAATAGTTCACGCGGATCCTTCCGCAGCTCCTATAATAACCGTGGCTCTTTCGTTTAATACATCCGGCGGACGAACGCGGTATGTCGGGACGGATTCTCCGGTTCAGGAGATTAAAAGGCTTACCGCTTTAAGGGAAACCGCGCGGGCTTTATTCAGGCGGAGACTGGAGCAGATAGACGGCGTTGCGCAGGCGGTTGTTACCGGCGGATTGGAAAAGGAAATTTTAATTAGCATTAAACCCGGCAAGCTGGCAGAATACCGTATTTCTGTCGAGATGATTAAGAACGCCGTTCGGAACGCGAATAAGAACCTTTCCGCCGGTAAAATAATGAAAGGCGTTTTCCGTTACTCACTACGCTTGGAAGGCGAATTCTCAGGCGCGGAAGAAATTAATAATACCGTTATAAAAAACTTAGGCGGCGGAAACGTTATTCACGTTAAGGATTTGGCGCGTGTAACGGAAAGCTTTAAAGAAAGGAACGGTTTTACGAGATTGAACGGCGCGGAAACGATTGGACTGCATGTTTATAAAGAACCTGAAGCCAATACTGTTAATGTTGCGGAACGTGTAAGGAAAACGCTGAATAAAATGAAAATCCGTTATCCCGAATTCAATTCGCTCATAATAACCGACCAATCCGAATTTATAACATCGGCTATTTTTAACGTAAAACTGGAAGCGCTATTCGGCGGATTATTAGCGGCTTCTGTTCTCTTCTTCTTTTTGGGAAGCATTAGGAATATAGCCGCAATAGCTCTTACTATTCCGGCTTCGCTGTTGATTACCGTTTTACTTATGCGCGCTTTCGATATTAGTTTTAATATTATTTCTCTGGGGGGGATGGCTCTCGGAATCGGAATGCTGATGGATAACGCTATAATAGTTATCGAAAATGTTGTGCGATACAGAGAAGCGGGTATGGGAATTGCGGAGTCGGCTCTGCTCGGCGCTTCCGAAGTAAGCATGCCGGTTTTTACGGCAACGTTAACTACTATTGCCGTGTTTCTACCGCTTATATTTGTGCCGGGCATTGCGGGCGAAATATTCCGAGATCAATCCTTTGCTATTGCGTTCTCCCTTTCGGCTTCCATAATTGCCGCTTTAACTTTAATTCCGCTAATAATTTCGGAAAAGAAAAAAACTTTTATTAATGCGCGAAAATACGAGGGAGATACAATTACAATTAAACGTCCGGGGAATGGATTGATAGGCGGCGTTTTGTTTTATATTTCATTCCCTTTTGTTTTCCTTCTTACGGTTTTAAGACACTTAATTATGAAATCCGTAATTTATTTGAAGAAAAAATCGGGTCAAATCTTTCTATTTTTCTTCGAAGCCGTTAACAAACAAATGAATAAGTTGATATCTAAATACGAAACATTTTTGAATTGGGGGTTGAACAATCGGGCGATAGTAATTATTGTTACGTCTACGCTTTTTGCGTTAACCGCGTTAGCGTTCTATAATATTAAAAAAGAATTTATACCCGAATCCGTTTCAAAAGAATTTGTAGTTGAGTTGACTTTCCCGAAAGGCGTGTCGTTAAAAGGGAACTCCAAGATATCGGGCGAAATTGAAAACGCGCTGTTTTCGCTTCCAGGAGTTAAATATGTTGTAGCCGATATCGGCAGGGTTAACGAATACGATTTTTTGAATAAAGAAAACATTTCCATTGAAAATACTGCTCTTACTATAAAATTGAAAGACGAAGAATTTTATTATCCGGTTAGGGCAAAGATAAGAGCTTTGCTGAAGAATATCGGTAATATCGATTACAGCTTTCGTCCTGTAAAGACGGCGTATTCGGGCGTATTTAATCCGTCCGAGAGCGATATAGTTATTAAAATTAAACAAAACGATATTCATTCGGCTTTCGGCAAGGCTGAAGAATTAAAAAGAGAAATTGAGAGCTTAAAGATTGAAGGCTTAAAAGAAATATGGATAGGAACAGAAAAGGGGCTGTCCGGCTATGAGATAACTATCGACCGCAAAAACTGCGCCGCTTTCGGAATTTCCCCGGGAGAAGTCGTATCCTTTTTTAACGATATGGTCAAAGGTTCCAAGGCGGCGTATTTTTCCGAGTTCGATTCCAAAGTGGGGATAAAAATCCAAACGGACGCAAACGAAAGGGATATGCTGGGAAAGGTTCTAACTAATGAGATAATGAAGAATAACTTATCGATTCCGCTTAAAAAACTTGTTAATGTTAAAAGAACTGAAAATTATACCGAACTTTGGCGCGAAGAAAGAACGCGCATAGTTTATTTGTTCATAGACGCCGCGCCGGGTTATACCGAAGCGGTGGCAAACGCGGCGGCGCCTGTTATTGACAATGCAGTTTTGGCTCCCGGACAAATAATTGAAATGGGGGGAACCGACGAGGAGATATCTTCTTCCTTCGCTTCCTTAAGTATAGCGCTGCTTGTTTCCGTTTTACTTATGTATATGATACTTGCTTCCGAATTCGAATCTTTTGTTTTCCCTTTTATTATTATTTTTGCCGTACCGTTGGGTTTGATAGGCGGAGTTTTACTTTTGTATCTCTTCGGTCAAAGTATAAATATAATTTCCGTGATGGGTTTAATTATACTTGTAGGTATTTCAGATAACGACGCTGTAGTTAAAGTTGAATTTATTTTAAGAAAAAGAGCCGAAGGCTTCAGTGTGAGAGATTCAATTATGCTTGCGGGTAAAGAACGCTTCCGTCCGATTGTGATGAACAGTCTTACGGTTATTTTCGGACTTGTCCCGATGATCATTGGTTTCGGAGTGGCGGGAACTCAATTGCGCGTTTCGCTTGCGCTCGCTATTGCGGGAGGTTTAATATCATCCACAGTTCTGACTTTAGTGGTTATCCCGGTACTCTATACTTACTTCGAAAGACTATCAAAAAAAATAAAACGTTTTAATGAATAATTACCGGTAATGAAATGAAAATATCGCTCAAAAAATCCATTGTTATAATTGCTGCGTTAATTTTGCTGGCGTCGCTATTCTATTTTATTCTACCGCCGGAACGGGAAGGAACGGATAAAACCGGAAGTTCCGCGGAAATAGATTACGGTTCTTTAGGGCAGGTTGTTTTTAAGGTTAAAGCCGCTAAAGTAAAAAGGAAAGATCTGGTTCTTTCGGTAAACGCAAACGGCGTAGTTAAAGCCAATAGAGAAATTTCCGTTGTTTCCAATCTCAACGGAACTATTACCGCTTTGAACGTATACGAAGGGAAAAAAGTTAATAGTGGCTCTCCGCTTGTTAAACTGGACGATAGAGAATATATTCTCGCTCTCAAAGAATCCGAAGCGGCGCTCTTGGACGCTAAAGTTGAATACGCTTTGCAGAATAAAAGATCTCCCATTATTTATGCGAATACATCTTTAGCCGACAGCCTGAAAAGAGAAATTCGAAAATTAGAGGATATGTTTGATGAAGGATATATTGCGTCGGAACAATACAAAAAACTTAAGGAACAACTAGAACTTCAGTATATACTCACGGGAATTAAACGCAAAGAAGTTCTTAAAATCAGAAGCGGTTTTACCAAAGCGCTGAATAATATCAAAAGGGCAAAATTAAATCTTGAATACACGCAGATAAAAGCTCCGTTCGGCGGCGTTATAGCCGGAGCGGATTTAAGCGTGGGACAGAGAATATCCTCAGGCACAGAGTTATTTAAATTGGTTGACGTTTCGGAATTGAAAATTAGGACGGGCGTTCTCGAAAGCGAAGCTACGCGCATAAATAAAAACGCCGCCGTAAAAATTTATATATCTTCCTTCCCCGCCGAAGTATTTAACGGATATGTTAAATTTGTTAGTCCGATTGTTAATCCCGAAAGTAAAACGTGTAAAGTTATTATCGCATTCAAAGATAACGGTCATAAAGTAAAACCTGGTATGTACGCCGAATTATCTATTGAAGTAAAAAGACTTAAAGACAGACTACTCGTACCGAAACAGGCATTGCTCGTTAGGGATAGCCGTAATTTAATTTTCATGGCGGAAGATTCTCTTGCAAAATGGAATTATGTGGATATCGGGGAACAGAACGAAGAGTTCGTAGAGATTATTAAAGGTAAAAACCAATCCGTTAAAGAAGGCGATCTTGTTCTGGTGGAGGGTCAGTTTACTTTGGATCACGATGCAAAGATAAATGTTGTAGATATAATAGAATAGTTGAAAAACCGATTAATGAAGAGAATATTTTATATATTTTTATCGCGTCCGGTAACTACTTTTATATTTTTCGCTGGAGTAACGGTTCTCGGAATTATTGCGGCGGTAAACTTACCGGTGGAATTAACCCCCGAAGTCGAGTATCCGAAAATTACTATTGCCCTTCAATGGCGCGGCGCTTCGCCGGAGGTTGTGGAAGCCCGCGTTACTTCGCCCATTGAAGCCGCCGTTGCTTCTATTAGAGGGATTAAAAAAATAACTTCTCATTCATCTTCAGGCAGCTCGCAAATTACAATCGAATTTCATCCTTCCGTCGATATGAAATTTGTTCGTTTGGAAATACTCGATAAACTATCGATACTGAAAAACGAATTGCCTTACGGCACGGGGGTTCCCAAACTTACCGATTATGTGCCCGAAGATTTGAGCGATCTGCAAGGATTATTAACTTACTCGATATCGGCGCCGTATCAAGCGGATGTTATAAGAAAAAACGCGATTGATAAAATGCTTATTCCACTCTCTTCGGTTGAAGGTGTGTCGAACGTAAGCGTAATAGGCGGAAGGGAAAGAGAAATTGCCGTTACAATCGATCGAGCGGCGATGAGAGCTTTCGGAATTAGAGCAAGCGATATAAATAATGCAATATCTGAAATAGAACGGAGCGGCTCTATTGGCGGCATAATTAAAGAAGATTATAGATTGCAATTGTCATTCGCCGGAGCGACGGATAACTTGGATATAATTAAAAACCAGCCGGTGAAAAGCTTAACCGACGGAACTGTTCTTAAAATATCCGATTTTTGTCGAGTGAATTTCACTTATCCCGAACCTTATAGATATTACAGAATAAACGGACAAGAAACCGTCAGTTTGATAATAGATAAAAAGAAAGGCGCGAATACAATTGAAACGGCAGAGCGCGTTAAGCAAAAAATAAAAGAGTTGGCGGTTAATTTTCCCGACGAATACGCGGTGAGAAAGGAAATTGATAAAAGCGAAAGAATGAAGAAAGAATTAGACGAATTATTCTCCGGCGCTTTTTATTCCCTCGCCGCTATTATTTTTATCCTTTTTATTATTTACAGAAGTTTACTGCGTTCGCTTATAATAATAATATCGGTAATATTTTCTCTTCTTCTTTCGTTTCTTCTCTTTTTTATTTTCGGATTATCCTTAAATATATTAACCATCGCTTCGTTTGTTTTGGGTTTCGGATTTATGGTGGATAACTCAATCGTTGTAGTGGATTTCATTGACAGAAATATTAGTAACGGCAATCCGAAACGTATGGCGGTTATAGAAGAAAAGATATTTCCCGCGCTGTTTGCTTCTACGTTAACCACGGTTGCAGTTTTCATTCCGTTGGTTTTTCTTCCCGGCGAGCTGCGGCTTTATTTCGCTCAGTTCGCAAAGGGAATTGTATTCACGCTAACCGCTTCTTTGATTGTCGCTTTCACCGTTATTCCGCAAATATATTTTAAGTTTTTAAGAACCGTAAACAAGCGGGGGAATAGCAATCAATTTGCAAAAAAGATTTATGCGAAAATTACAGGTCTAATTATTCGTTTTAAGAAAACCTCTATTATTTTTGTCGTTTTAATTATCGGTTTGCCCGTGTGGCTTTTGCCCGAAAGGATTGACACTCCGGTGTTAGGCGGAGTTTACAATTTTATTTTCGATAATTCGATTTACGGAGAAATTAAACCGTATGTAAATAACGTTTTGGGAGGAAGTCTTAATCTCTTTTTTAATAAAATCGACAGAGGTAAAATATGGAAGTACGGAGAAGAAACGAGATTAGCCGTCCGCATCGAATTGCCCAACGGAAACGAAATAAAAAGGATCGATAAAATTTGCAGGGATTTTGAATCGGAGATACTTAAGTATGAGAACCGGATTGATTACACGACGGCGAATGTCTATAATGAAGAACTTGCTTTTATAAAAGTTGTTTTCACTAAAGAACAGTCGAATACCGCGTTTCCTTTTATGCTGAAAAATTATCTCACTTCTTACGCCTCACGTATTGGCGGTATTTCAGTGGGGGTTTACGGTTTCGGTCCCGGTTTTTACAACGGACTTGGCGGAAGTATGAGTTCTTACAGGGTTGCCGTAAAAGGATTTAATTTCGAAAAAGTAAGAGCTATTGCGAAACAATTTAAAAGCGTTATTGAGGTTAATCCGCGAGTAGGCAACGTAGATATCGATCAATCGTTTCGATACGGAGCCAAGGACGTTTATGAATTAATAGGCGAAATAAATAGAGATAAATTGGCTTACGCAGGTTTGACGGTCTTAGATTTGGCAAATGAAATAAATGCGGCGATTAGCGGTAATTTCACTTACGGAAGAATGTCCGTCTCCGGCGAGGAATACCCTATTACGATTAAATATTCGGGATATAAGAATATTCAGCTCAACGAATTGCGGAACGCCGTTATCGGCGGAGACAAAGGGAAAGTAAAAATTAAAGACGTTGTAACATTTAAGCGCAATAAGGTTCAATCGGTTATCATTAGGGAAGAGCAACAATACGTTCGATATATAAGTTTCGATTATAAAGGACCTTACAAATACGGAACCGAATTTATGAACGCGTCATTGGATAAAATATTTCTTCCCGAAGGATACTCAATGGAACGAAGCAATATCTTTTTCTTTAACGACAAGGATGAAGAAACAGAAGAATGGAAAATTATTTTAATCGCGGCTATACTTATTTTTATGATAACCGGCGCATTATTCGAAAACATTAAAAAGCCGGCGCTTATTATGGCGGCTGTTCCCTTTGCCGCTGTGGGAGCAATAACGCTGTTCTATTTATTCGATTTCACTTTCAATAGAGGGGCTTACGCCGGACTGCTGCTGCTCGTCGGACTTTCGGTTAACAATTCTATTCTTTTAACCGATTATATTTCGAAAAATTCTAAAAGCGGAAAAATAGCGGAAATAATAGAGTTGAGTTATCACAGATTAAAGCCGATATTTACAACTTCACTTACAACAATAGCTGCGTTAATGCCGCTTCTGTTTTTAACTGATTCGGAATTTTGGCAAAGTCTCAGTCTTTCTATTATCGGAGGGATCGGACTTTCTGCGCTGCTGACGCTGTTATATATCCCGCTGATTTATTGCTTATTGAACAAAATTCAAGAATGAATATGATAGAACAGATTTAACGAATTTACGCAGATTTGAAAAAATAAGACAATGAGAAAATGAGACTGTGTGACAATGAAACTTGATG
>CAYNUJ010000112.1:0-10112 GCA_964400095.1 uncultured Melioribacteraceae bacterium | reverse complement strand
AATATAATAACGCTCGCCATAATTGTACCTTTGATTGTGCCGGTTACTTTCGATTTGCCGATACGCTTTCTATATTTTACGGGAATTTCCGTTACCCGGTAATTTGCGATTGCGGCTTTTATCTGCATTTCAACCGTCCAGCCGTACCATTTATCACACATATTCATTTCGTAAAGAGCGTCTTTTTTAATTGCGCGGAACGGACCTAAATCGGTGTATTTATAATTCCAAAATAACTTAATTAAAAATCCGGCAATTACGCTGCCTATTTGCGATTGAATAGGCAGAGCGCCTTTTTCTCTCCGCCCCATTCTTCTGGAACCGAGTACGAAATCGTAATTCTCTTTTTCGATTTTATCTAACAGCGGCGAAGCTTCTTCTGGATAATCGCTGTAATCTCCGTCGATAAATAAAATAGTATCGAATTCTTTTCCGCCGCAGTATTCCATTCCTTTCAAACATGCCGCGCCGTAACCTTGAAACGATTCTTTGAGAACCGTCGCTCCGGCGTTTAAAGCCGCTTCGGCGGTTGAGTCGGTGGAATTATTGTCAACAACCACAATCTCTTTTATCCGTGCATCATTCAATCCGCGTACAACTTCCCCGATGGACTTCTCTTCGTTGAAAGCGGGAATAATAACGGCGGCTTTCATTCGACTCCAATAAATTTAAAAATGTGGGAATTGTATGGACCTAATTCTATAAACACTCCTCTTGAAACCGATTCACTCTTATTCCTGACATATTTATGCTTATTCCATAAATCGATTAATCCGAATTCCCCGCCGAATTCTTCCAGATTTAATCTGATACGACACCGGGCGGTTTTATCGCTGAAGTTAACAACAACTAATCGTCTTTCGTTTTCCAGAACCCATTGCCAGGCGAGCATATTATGGTATGTTTCGTCACCGGGACCCGCGGGAACGGGATAGTGCATCGTCCACTCTCCGTCGTGGAAAACTTCTTCGTTAATAATTGATAAAAGTTTTGAATAAAAATTTTTCAGCCATTTGTTCACTTTTTCCGCCGGTTCGCGGTTTAACTGAACGGGCAGCTTGATTTTTCTGCCTTCAAATTGTCCGTCGTGAAAGAACCGCATTCCCATTATAGTAGAGGTAACAACGGCGGCGGCGCGTTCTTTATGCTGTCCGAATGCCGTAACGGCGCGCTCTTCGTCATGGTTCTCTATAAAGCGAAGGGACTTCCTTTGGTAGTTGAAATCGGCGTTCAGATGTCCGCGTAACTCGAATACATTACCGGCTCTTAATCTGTCGGTAAGTTTTTTATCGTATGTAAAGTCGAATCCTAACTGTTGAAGATTATATTCCAAATCCCAATAAGCTTCGGCGATAAAAATAAATTCGGGATTAACGTCTCTTACCGCATTGGCGGCTAACTCCCAAAATTCTTTTTCGGGTCTTACGATATTCTGTTCGCTCAGAGCAATTCCCCAAGTATTTGCAAACACATTATTCAAAGCAAGCATCGCCATATCGCACCGGAGACCGTCGCATAATTCGGAAATATTAAGAAGCTGGCTAACCATAAATTCACGAGCATCGGCGCTGAAATAATTTACCTGAGCCGTATCCTGCCAGGCGGGAAAAAACGGATCGCGTCCATGCGCGTAATATTCATTCTTTCCGTCCAACCGGAAAAATGTGTATTTATTCTCATCCCAATATCGGGAAGGAACGCTCAAAAATATCTCCGGATTGGAATGAAGCAAATCGCTTCCAACGCTGAAATGATTGGGCACAAAATCGAGAATCAGCTTAATTCCTAAACCGTTCAATAATTCTTTAAGGGAACGCAAGTCAGCTTCACTGCCTATTTCGGGATTCACCTTGTATTGTTTAATTGAATACGGGGAACCGGAAACATCCGCGGGACGCCAGTCTTTTAACGCTTTTTTATATTCGTTAACCAGCCCGTCTTCAAAGCAGTACCGCTCCACAATCTCGTTGTTAGTTTCCCAAATTCCCATCAGCCAAACGGCATCGATACCCATTTTTCTCAAATCATTCCAATATTCCTCCGGCGCCTCGTTCAGTTTTACGATCGAACCGTCGCCGCTGAATCTGTGGAGCCAGACTCTCGTATTAATTTCATACAAAGTCGGATGTCTTCTTATCATTAGTCTTTATCCTATGATAATTTTTTCAACTCTTTTATCTGCTTTTTCTCCGTTTGAAGCTCCCTTACGTAGTCGAGCAGTTCGATCACTTCTTCTTCGGAAGCTCCGGCGATTTTATCGTTTGTTTCTTTTAGCAACTCGTCAATACGCGCAATTCTGTATCGTTTAACCACATCCGTAGCGTACTGCATCGTGTCTTTTGTAAGCGTATTATCGGAAGATATCTCTTCCCACTTTTTGCTAATAATCTCCTCCGAAAGAACAATAGAACGAACAAAACCTTTAGACGCCTCGTCGGGAAGAGCTTCAATTAAGTCCGCGGTCGAAATAATATCATTACGGAAATTTTCGTAAACGGTTGTGGCTATGGTTTTAAGCAGCGGATCGACAAATTCTTCCGGCTGAATATGGTCGAAAATGAACCCCATAATTTCTTCATTGCCTTCAAAGAGAAGTCCGACAACTTCAATCTCAAATTTTTTACCCAAACCGTTTTTATATATTTTCAGATCTTCAGGTTTGTCTGTTTCAGGAACTTCCGGTAGAGGTTCGGGAATCTGCCTCCTCGCTTCGAATTCTCTTTTCCTTTCGTTTCTATCGAGATATTTTTCCAATTCCGATTCGATTAATTTTTCGCGCAGGTTGAATTTTTTCGCCACGCTCCTAATATGGAGTCCGCGTTTAAGAGTATCCCCGATAAAAGCGACATTCCTCACTAATTCTCTAACCGCTTCAGCCTGTTTCGCCGGGTCTTCGAGCATACCGGAATTAGCGAACTGTTTCATCTGATATTCCAAAAAATTATCCGCGCGGTGAAGCGCTTCGTTAAATTGATCCTTCCCGAATTTGATTATGTATGAATCCGGGTCTTCCCCTTCCGGCAGCGTAAGCACTTGAATTTCAAAATCATGTTTAAGCAGAGTTTCAATACTTCGCATGGCGGCTTTTTGTCCGGCGGAATCGGCGTCGAATAAAACGACAATATTTTTTGTGAACCTCGACAGCAACAGAACCTGCTCGTCGGTTAAAGCCGTGCCGCTGGACGCCACTACGTTTTTAATCCCCGATTGATAAAGCGAAATCAAATCCATATAACCTTCCACCAGAATTGCTTTATCGGCTTTTATAATTTCTTCTTTCGATTGAAAAAGTCCGTAGAGAGTTTTCCGTTTGGAATACAATTTCGATTCGGGAGAATTTAAATATTTTGCGGCTTTATCCGTTTTGGAGAGCACTCGTCCGCCAAACGCTATTACCCGTCCGTTTGTTGAAAGAATCGGGAAAATTACCCTGTCTCTGAATTTATCGTAAAACGCGCCTTTATCCTTTCTATCGAGAAGACCAAGTTCGCCAGCTTTATCCAAATCCACTTTCTGTTCTTCGAGATGACTTTTCAACGCCGACCAGCTATCCGGCGCGTAACCCAATCCGAATGTTCTCTGAGTATTTAGTTTTATTATTCTATTTTCAAGGTAATCTCTCGCCGGCTCCCCTTCAATACTCGTATAGAGTTTATCGGCAAAAAATTTAGCCGTGATGACATTAATTTCGTACAGAAGTTCCAGTTCGTCCTTTACGGCGGGGTCGTATCCTTCTTCAATTTGAATAGTTATTCCGGCGTAATCCGCCACTTCTTTAACCGCTTCCGGGAATGATAATTTTTTAAGTTTCATTAAAAATTGATATACCGTTCCACCTTCGTGACAGCCGAAACAGTGGAAAATCTGCTTATCCTCGCTCACTGTAAAAGAAGGAGTCTTTTCCTGATGAAAAGGACACAAACCTTTATAATTCTTTCCCGCTTTCCGCAGAGGAACGTAAGCGGATATAAAATCAACAATGCTGACTGAATTTTTTATTTCGACTATTTTTTCTTGAGATATCTTCATTTCAATTCAAAGGGTAAACAAAAATAATTAAACTTCCGGAAAATTATGTGCCGAATGATAACAATAATTTCGCAATCATTTACGATTGATTTTTGAGATGGAAAAATTAAGCGGAGGTTCTCACCAATCTATGGAATACCCTTTTACGGAGTTATTGATTTGTTTATCAACGTCGAAAGTGAAAATTTTTTCGGGATCCGTTACGCGAACGAACATCGCTTCCTTTATTTTACCGATCGGAACTACTTCGTCGCCGAAACCATTTGTTCTGGACTGGCTTGACCAATAAACGACGCATTTCTCGTTTTCATCGTTGATATACCAGCCTAAAAATATGACCGAATGTCCTACGCCGCTTTTCCATGAAATATTCATAAAATCGCCCGGGCGGGCGTTAACGGGTTTTATTATTTTTCCGATTCCCGAATACTGCACCAGCGCGAAATTATTCCCGAAACCGTCGGCATTCCATTTACCCCAAAATTTAACGCCGTCTTCGCGTCTGCCGCCGTCGAGTTCCTGCATTCTCAAAGATTCGTACTGGTCTTTGGATAATTTCGGAGATCCGTTTTTATAGATTAAGTTCAAACTTTCAATAAATACGGAATATGACGATCCGCTACAATAACTTGTTTTTCTGGGCGCTTTTAATAATTGCCTGTCGAATAGTTTTACGTTATATCCAACAGGAGATTCCGGCGGTTCGGCGGTCACGCCTATAAAATACCCGCCTCCGTCCATCGCGGTTGACTGTACCGAATCAATCGCTTTTAAGATTATTTTATTGTATCCCGAAATATATTTGCCGAATATTTCCGCGTGTTTCGTATGATGCGCGCCGACGGATATATCTTTTTTTGTCAGGACCAATCTGCTTCCGTCATCTTTTGTGACAGATAAATCCGTATTTACAGCTTCGCGCTGTTCGCAGCCGGAAAATATGAAGAGTAATCCTATTATTATGAATTTTACAAATTTCAATTATTTCCTCCTATGTTATTTAAAAATAGTCTCATGCGCTTAAAATGTCAATGTAAATATTCTGCCGTATGTACGGACGCATTGCGGGAAAGCTTGTTCGAGGAGACGCAAGGACGCGGAGTGCAATAGACCGCGGATAATGCGGATTGTTCAGTCATTTGTCATTGGTGGAGGGGTGATTGCCAAATTGTTTAATGGTTAAATTGTTTCACAGAAAGCGCTGCAAAACTGCAAAAGAGATAGAACGGATTACGCGGATGGGAAGAGGGAAAATTAAGAATTAAACCGATTGAAAGTAATGATTTTTGGATGATTGGATGATTGTTTGCTAATGGAGTCTCGATCATCATACCCCCAACGAAGAAAGCCGTCATCGCGAGCGGAATGAAATGGAGCGACGCGATCTGTTTTGTTAATTACGTAAAATAAATTTTTATTTATATCCCAACGCTTCATACCTCTGTGACCTTTGTGCCTTCTCCGTGACCTCTGTGGTTAAACAAGAATTCCTTCTAACCGCGGGGAGACGCGGAGAAAAATAGAACATAGATGACGCAGATTAAACGGATTTACGCGGAGAGGAACAATGTAAAATTAAGAATTAAAAATGAAAAATTAAGTTTGTTCAAAGTCATGATTTTGGGATGGCTGGATGAATAGATGGTTGGATGGTTGGATGACCGCTCAATCATACGCGCAGCTCGCGGAGTCTTTTGGACGTTCTGCGAACAATCATTCAATCTTGTCAATCCTTCTATCCAAAGTCAATTTTAAACAGCTCATCCGTCCATCCTAAATCAATCTTTAAGCAGCGCATCCATACATCCATACAAGAATCTCTCATACTGTGTTCGATACTATTCTTCATTTCCTTTGCGTCTTAGCGCCTTTGCGGTGAAAAACCAAACCGTTAATTCCTTAGCTTTATCCTGTTTTGCGGAACAACCGCCGTTGACTTATTTTTACACGGTTGCATTTTGCGATAATAGTCAATGACTGAATTTAAAAAGAACATTCAATATTATAAATTCTGCGCTTACGGATTCCTGAAGAACCTTCGTTTTTTCGAAGCGTTTTTTATTCTCTTTCTCGTTGAAAAAGGATTAAGCTACACTGAAATCGGAATACTTTACGCTGTTAGGGAAATTACAATAAATCTCTTCGAAATCCCTTCCGGTTTCGCGGCGGATACCTTCGGCAGAAAAAAATCTCTCGCCGGTTCGTTTATTCTTTACATACTCTCATTTTCAATATTTTTCATTTCTTCGAGTTTTACACTTTTCGCGGCGGCATTTATTTTTTACGGCATAGCCGACGCTTTCCGAACCGGGACTCACAAAGGAATGATAATGGATTACCTGCGGCTGAACGGATGGAATGACCAGAAAATCGCGTATTACGGTCACACGCGGTCCTGGTCTCAGCGCGGTTCTGCTCTCTCTTCCATCATCGCGGGATTGATTGTTTTCTACACCGGATCATATCAAACGATTTTTATTTATTCCATCGCGCCATACTTAATAAACTTTTTGCTTATACTCTCCTATCCGGCGGAAATAAACTTATCATCGGAAAGAACCGAAGGGAAACATCTCGGAATCGTTCAAACCTTTCGACTTTTTTTCAATACATTAAAGAACCGCAAAGTACTCGCGATAATTAATTCTTCAGCCGTTCACTCGGCTTACTTGAAAGCGATTAAAGATTACATTCAGCCGCTGATGGCGAGCCTGGCGGTATTGCTTCCGGTACTCGGCGGATGGCAGGAAAAACAGAAAAGCGGTTTGATAATAGGAACGCTTTATTTCATTATTTATCTGCTGAATTCTTACGCTTCCGTTTCCGCGGGAAAATTTGCCCGAAGGGGCGAAAAAAACCTCGCGTTTTTGACTCTAATTTCAGGGCTGGCTGCGGGAATATTGTCCGGGTTCTTTTATAATTTGGAATTTCTCACTCTCTCGATAATCGCTTTTGTGTTCATTTATCTGATAGAAAATTTAAGAAAACCGATTATGACGGGCTATATTGCCGATAACGTCTCGAATGATATTTTAGTTTCCGTAATTTCAGTTCAGTCCCAGCTTAAAACAATAATGACTTCCGGCATTGCTTTAACTTTCGGTCTTTTCGCCGATTATTTCGGCATCGGATATTCGTTGATTTTCACTTCGGGAATTCTTTTAATTTTGAGCGCGGCAATAAATTTTGCATCCCGTAATAATAAATAGAAAAATTTACATCCTTCATTTTTCATATATTTGCGTAATCAAAAATCGGTGAAAATTGAAAAGAAAAAGCGTATTACTAATCATCGCGGCGAAGGATTTTAACGAGGCGGAATTTGCAACCGTTAAAAATGAATTGTTGAAACACGGCTTCGCTATATTTATCGCTTCGGATACAACCGGACTCTGCCGCGGCGACAATGGGATGAAAATTAAAACCGACGTCCATTTTTATAATATTAACTGCCGCAATTTCGACGCAATAATTGTTATTGGCGGCAAAGGAATAATCAATTATTTGGACAACAATTTGCTGCTCAACGTAATACGCTCGTTTTTCGAGGAAGGAAAAATCACAGCCTCAATTTGCGCAGCCGGAGTAATTTTAGCAAATGCGGGAATAACCGGCGGAGCATATATTACGGGTTATCCCGAGATAAAAAATGAAGTTGAAAAATACGGCGGCAATTTTATTGACCGACCGGTTGTAATTCATAAAAATATAATCACCGGCAAAGACCCCGCGGCGGCTTATGAATTTTCCGCCGCGGTAATCGACGCGTTAAAGTAATAATTTCTCCCTTTTTAATAATTGAAATGAAAAAATGAATTTATACTGCGAAAGTTTAACGAGTTATATCCGCTTCCATACGCGGGAAGTTAAAATCGGGCACATTCCCCTCGGCGGGAATAATCCGATTAGAATTCAATCGATGACCACTACCAATACAATGGACACGAACGCAACGGTTGAACAGACTATACGCATGGTAAACGCCGGATGCGAATATGTGCGGATTACGGCTCCGAGCAAAAACGAAGCCGAGAATTTGGCAAACATAAAAGCCGAACTAAAAAAACGCGGATACGATGTTCCGCTGATTGCCGATATCCATTTCACTCCTAACGCCGCGGAAATTGCCGCGAGGATTGTTGAAAAAGTTAGAGTTAATCCTGGCAATTACGCGGATAAAAAGAAATTTGAATTTATTGAATATACCGATAAGCAGTACGGCGAAGAACTCGAAAGAATAAGAGAAAAGTTTATTCCGCTTATTCGCGTCTGCAAAGAATACGGCGCTGCAATTCGAATAGGCACAAACCACGGATCTTTATCGGACAGAATAATGAGCCGCTACGGAGACACGCCTCTGGGAATGGTTGAATCCGCAATGGAATTTATTCGTATTTGCGAAGATGAAAATTACCGCGATATTGTGTTATCGATGAAATCGAGCAACACGCAGGTGATGGTTCAAGCATACCGGCTTCTTGTAAATAAAATGACTAACGCGGGAATGAATTATCCGCTGCACCTCGGTGTAACCGAAGCCGGCGACGGCGAAGACGGAAGAATTAAATCCGCCCTAGGAATAGGCGCCCTTCTCGAGGACGGCTTGGGTGATACGATTAGAGTTTCTCTTACCGAGGAACCTGAAGCGGAAGTCCCCGTCGCTATTGCGCTGGCTGAAAGATACGAAAACAGACACGGGCACAATCCGATTAAGGAAACTGAAACTATAGTTCACAATCCGTTTGAATATGAAAAAAGAAAATCTTTCGCCGCGGCGTCTGTCGGCGGAAATAACATCGTAAAAGTCGCCGCCGATTTGAGCCGTTCGAGTTTGTCTTATCCCGATTTTGAATCAATCGGATACAAATATTCCGCTGAAACGGATAAGTGGATTATGTCTGAAACAGCCGCCGATTTTGCATTTTTCGGGAACAATAAGCCGAAATTTTCTTTACCGCAAAGTTTAAAATCAATTTACGAATACAAAACCTGGCTCCAAGCTGGAAGCGCCGAATCGTTTCCGTTAATTAAATTCGGCGAATATAAAGAAGGCGCAAAACTTCATTTTGCGCTTAATTTTATTGAATTAAAACTCAGCGATGTTTTTACCGATAAATTTAATTTTATTAAAAACAAAGGGAATATTTGTTTTGTAACGGATGCCGATACCGAACACGCAATGCCGGAATTGAGAAGAATTTTTATTGAATTTCAGAACGGCGGCGTTGAAAATCCGGTGATTATTAGAAGAAACTACTCCGGTTTAACTGACGATAAGTTTATGCTTTATTCGTCAACCGATTTAGGCGGACTGCTGATAGACGGCTTCGGCGACGGAGTATGGATTCAGTTCGACGGATCTTTAAATAAAACTAACCAAACCGCATTCGGCATTCTTCAAGCGGCGCGGGTGAGAATATCGAAAACGGAATATATCGCGTGCCCGTCGTGCGGAAGAACTTTGTTCGATTTGGTGGAAGTAACTAATAAAATTAGAGAGCGAACCGAGCATCTTAAGGGTCTGAAAATAGGAATAATGGGCTGCATAGTTAACGGTCCCGGAGAAATGGCGGACGCAGATTACGGTTACGTCGGTTCCGGTTCGGGGAAAATAACTCTTTACCGCGGAAAGAAAGTGGTCAAAAAAGGGGTGCCTTCGGAAAACGCGGTAGATCAATTAATCCAGTTGATTAAAGAAGACGGCAATTGGAGAGATAAAAACAGATTGTAATTATTTTTTGCGGTTTTTTACCATCGTACAGTATAATTGCTTCAATTTAATATAATAAAAATTCGACGCGCGCGGTTAACGCTTTTTAAACATGCGCTAAATTGATATATTTCGATTCTTAATTTAAGTAAGGAATTATGACAAATCCATTAGTAAGCGTAGCAATATTAAACGCCGATGAAATCATTTTCGAACTCCACGGCGATTACAGCCTTAGCGGTTCCGAAGAATTTTACAGCGGTAAGTTTACCGCCCGGCTTATCAACGGAACTATTCACATTTTAGGTGAAAATTCAGAAGTAATTATTGAACCCGGTCGGGGATTCACTCCTGCCAACCCGGATGTAAATAC
>CAYNUJ010000111.1:0-10114 GCA_964400095.1 uncultured Melioribacteraceae bacterium | reverse complement strand
TAAAATTAGTAGTCAATTGATATTCCGGCAGCCCCATATAAAAAGAGTGTGAGGCGATAAACAAATTTGTCGGATGATCCAGCGCTTTGCCTAATATTTTGTCGTTCGCAATCTCAAATCCTCCGCTAATCGACCACTTTTTGATTTCGACAGGCCTCACCAGCGTCGCGTATGTCGGTACAGCATAAACTCGGAATTTGAATTTTTCAGTCTCGAAATATTTACCGATAAGCAGTTCCCCGAAATCGCGCGTAAAAGGAATCGGCTTAATGTCGTCAATCCATTTGTCCCGTTTGAGATCATAATGACCGTCCACAAGATGCGCTGAATTATGGATAAGCCGCAGCCGGGAAATAAATTTGTCGGAAGGTTCCCCCATAGAAAACGACGCATTCCCACCGAAAAAACCGTCTATTGCGTCTATCTGCAGTCTTAATCCCTCGTAGCTTGTAGCTAAAGCGTAAGCCATAAATTCAATTCCAAAAGTTAAACGCATCTTTTTCGAAGGAAGTCTAAATTCGAGCAGGTCTATGTTATTTCCCATATCCACTTTAAGATTGGCGTTGTCGGTATAAATCATCACTCCGATTCGCGCTTCTCTAAAGTTCGCTTTTAAAGGTATGAAATGGAGTTCGGATGGCAGTATATCAAATTCAATTTTATCTTGCGCGGTAATTACCACCGGCAGTCCTATTAAGAAAAACAGCAGTAGTCTTTTCATTTTTGTCCTTTTTTATCGACTCGGAATTTTAAAAATACGAAATTTTGCAGCTATTATTTTATCAATGCAATAGAGCCGCAATAAAAAATAGACTGCGGATCTTCATATGTCTGTAATAATCAATAATGACGGTTTCATGATTTATTTTCGGTATGTATAAAAACTTCGACTGATAATTGTTATTTTTGTACATTAAATTTTTGGAGTAAGGATGCAAATTAATTTTTCCGATTTGCCGGGTCAGCCGAATATTTTTTTGGATTTTTTATACGAATTTGAAAAAGTAAAAGATTATTATGCCGCGGATATTCGCAATATTGATAACTTAGAAAATAAATTTAACGAAATATTAGAGAACTATTCCACCGAACGGGTTATAATTCAAGATATAATTTCCGGGCAGTACGAAGATTGTCAAATTTCTCCGCTTACAAAAAGTAATTTAAAATTTCTCGGCGATTCGAATACTATTACTTTAACAACAGGTCAGCAGGTCGGAATATTTACCGGACCGCTTTACACAATATACAAAGCTATTACCACAATAAAATTGGCTGAATATCTCAAGCTAAAGTATGAAAATTTCAATTTCGTCCCAATTTTCTGGTTAGCCGGAGACGACCACGATTTTGAAGAAGTCCGTTCTCTTAATTTGATTGACGCCGAAAATAATTTCAAAACCGTTACTTACAGCGACGGATTGGAAGACGAAGCGAACCGGGGAAGCGTTGGGAATCTTGAGTTCAATGAAAATATTGAAACGGTGATCGCGGAAATTGAAAAGATTCTGCGTCCAACCGAGTTTACGGCTGAGCTGATGAATTTTATACGTTCATGTTATAATCCGGAGCAAACGTTCGCCTCTTCGTTCAAAAAAATGATGATGAAATTTTTTGATGAATACGGATTATTAATTATCGACGCTACCGACGCGCGAATTAAAGAATTACTCAAACCCGTATTTCTTAAAGAGATCGGTGAATTCGGACTTCACACAAATTCGCTTGTTTCTTTGAGCGCCGAATTGGAAGAACTTTATCACGCGCAGGTGAAGGTGAAACCGGTCAATCTATTTATGAATTACGACGGCGGCAGACATTTGATTGAACCGATTGACGAGGAGTTTCGATTAAAAGGAAAGAGAAAAAGATTCACAAAAGAAGAACTTCTCGATGAAATCGCTCAGGCGCCTGAAAACTTCAGTCCGAATGTGCTGCTGCGCCCGGTCTGCCAGGATTATCTATTCCCTAACGCTTTTTATATCGGCGGACCCGGAGAGATAAGCTATTACGCTCAGTTACAGCCGCTTTATGAATTTTACTCAATCCCCTATCCTATTGTCTATCCCCGTTCCTCCGCAACTTTGTTAGAAAATAACTCAAATATAGTATTGAATAAATTCGGACTGGAACTGAACGAAGTATTTGTTAGTAACAGCAACATAACAAATAAAATAGTCGAAATTTTAGACGAAAGAAATTTTCATTCCCTCTTCGAGAATTCGCTCGAACGGATTGACGATATTTATTCTTCCCTTGAAAATGAATTACTCGAAATTGATAAAACTTTATCGGACGTTCTCGAAAAGAACAAACAGAGAACTTTGCAGAATTTCCAAGCCCTTCGCGATAAAGTGGATAAAGCTCAAGCAAGACGGTATGAAAATTCGGTGAGACAAATAAATAAAGTTAAAAATTTGCTCTATCCTAACGAGAATCTGCAGGAGAGGGAACTGAACATTATTTATTTCTTAAATAAGTACGGAATGGATTTTATCAAACAATTGTATTCTCAATTAGGAATAAACCGGTTCACTCACCAAATAATTGAGATTTAACGGGAGATTATTTTTACTTTGCTTTTACTCCGTGGGCTTGTCCAAAAAGTAATCTGTCATTTCGAACTCCGACGAAGTCGGGGTGAGAAATCTTTGATAACAGAGCGAATTCAATAGATTTCTCGGTCGCTTCGCTCTCTCGAAATGACATTTTTAGACTTTTGGGACAGCCCCCTATTGTTAATTTGACTGCTCCGCAGTCGGGAACTAAACTACTGTAAAAACAAAGTTACGCTACCATGATTTTGTAAGCGCGACTTATCGAGCCGAATCGTGCTAAAGGAAGCCGGTCATTTACATACTAGAATTACCGCTAAAAATGGTAATGCCGTCTTAATTTCGGAAGATGATTATTTAAGTCTGCTCGAAACCGCTGAACTTTTATCAATCCCCGGTTTGAAAAAATCTATTGCAAAAGCCGATAAAGATATCTCCAAGGGAAAATTATATTCTTTTGAAGAAATTTTCGATTAGTTTTGAATCACAAGGTTCTATTAACAAAACAAGCGGTAAAGAACATAAACTGCTTTCGAGTAAAGAAAAAAGGATTGTCTTTATTAAAAGGGCGAGAACACATTACGGCGAATAAGGAGCTGACTACCGAAATCGATATTTGCTTATGGTCTCAAGCTGCGCTAAAAATCCCGGATTGGAAATCGACACACACTCAAAACCGTCAACGCGCGCGCCGCGCTTCAGTTGCGAAGCTAAAACTGAAAACGCCATGGCTATTCTGTGGTCTCCGAAACTGCTGAATAAGGGCGATAAATTTTTATCAATATTTCCGCGTACCGCAAATCCATCCTCAAACTCCGTCGCTTCCAAATTAAGCTTTCTGTAATTCTCTACAAGGGAAGAAATTCTGTCGCTTTCCTTTGCCCGTAATTCTGCGGCATTGTTGATTATAAAATCTCCTTCGGCAAATAATCCCGCTGCGGAAAGTATCGGAATTTCGTCTATTAAGTTCGGGGTCAAATCGGATGGAATGTTCACATTTTTTAATTCGCTGCTTTTTACTCTTAAATCTCCGACCCTTTCGCCGGTAAGTTCATTCAATTCGATTATTTCAATATCCGCGTTCATCATTTTGAGCAAGTCGATTATTCCCGCTCTGGTTTTATTCAGTAAAACATTTCTAATAATTAACTCGCTCCCTTTTGAAATAAGCGTAAGCACAATGAAAAACGCCGCGGTGGAAATATCGGCGGGCACAATATATTGCTTCGGTTCCGGATAAAAAGAATCGTTTACTTCAATCACATTCCCGTTATCGCTTTTTGTAACGGGAAGATTAAGCATTAATTCAGTATGGTTCCTGCACTGAACAGGTTCAATAATCTTAGTCGTTTCTTTGAGATGAACGCCCGCAAGAATCGCCGCACTTTTTACCTGCGCACTAGCGACGGGTAATTCATATTCAATCGGGGAGAGGTCAGCGGGAAATATTCGCATCGGAAGGCAGCCGTTATGCGTGGTTATCGAAGCTCCCATCAAACCCAGCGGTTCGGCTATTCTTCCCATCGGTCTTTTGGAAAGCGATTCATCGCCGGAAATTTCCGATTCGAATTTTTGAGCCGCTAAAATTCCGCTCATTAATCTTGCCGTTGTTCCCGAATTACCCGCGTATAAAGTTCGAGCCGGTTTTTCAAAATTGCCTTTCCCCTTTCCGGTTATAACTAAATCCTTCCCTTTTCTTTCTATTTCGGCTCCGAGATTTTTCACACACTCGATAGACGAATTAACATCCTCCGAATCTAAAAAATTGATTACGCTCGACGTTCCATCAGCCATAGCCGAAAAAAGTACCGCCCTGTGCGAAATTGATTTATCACCCGGAAGCGAGAGCGTCCCGGATATTTTTTCTATCTGCTCAATCGTCTGAATCATTTGGAACACCATTCGTCAATTATTTTTTCAATCTCTTCATCCGGCAAACCGCTGTTTTCATAGAGACCTTTAATCATTCTCTGTCTTTGCGCTTCGTATAAAATTACCGCCGCGGCAACCGACACATTTAAGCTTTGTATCATTCCCCGCATCGGGATATAAATCAATTTATCGGCATACCGCGCCGCTTCTTCGGAAACGCCTCTGTGTTCATTGCCCAATACGATGGCGGACTTCTCGGTAAAATCAATATCATAAATACTAACCGCGTCTTCATCCAGCGTTGCGGCATAAATTTTAAAACCTTCTTTTTTCAAGAATGGAAAGCATTGTCCGGCGCTTTCGTATGCAGCGCTTTCTACCCACTTGCCGGCGGAACTCGACGTAGTGCGGCTGATTTTGGGGAATTTTTCAACCGAATAAAGAAGAGAAATCTTCGGAACTCCCACCGCGTCGCAGGTGCGGAAAATAGCGCTCACATTGTGCGGATCGTGAATATTTTCCAACACAACATGGAGGGAATGCTGTCTCGAATGGACAGTCCTTTCGATTTTTTTTAATCTTCTTTCGGTTATAAACTGACGCATATTATTTAGTGAATATCAACTTGTAAATTGCTTTATTTTTATGAGCGCGGGCTTTGTCAACCTTAACTTCTTTTTCAGCGTCAAGATTAATATAGAACCTCAATAACTCAACGGCGTTTTCAATTGCCTCATCTTCATTATGCGCCCATGATTCACATCCTTTAACGGAAGGGATTTCGGAGTTGAATCCGTCGCCCGTATCGGTAACAACTAAATCGAGAATCATTTAATAACCGGCTTCCGCTTTTTCGCCCGCTAAAATTTTAACGCTCGCGCTCGCGCCTATACGGGAAGCTCCGCTTTCAATCATTTTCCTGGCGTCTTCCAGCGTTCGCACTCCGCCGGAAGCTTTTACGCCAACCGCGCTGCCCACAACATAGCGCATCAAAGCAATATCCCCGGCGGTTGCGCCGCCTTTGCTGAATCCGGTGGACGTTTTAACGAAATCAGCTTTCGCGTTTTTGCAAATTATGCAGGCTTTCACTTTTTCTTCGTCGGTAAGCAGAGCGGTTTCCAGTATAACTTTACACACCCCCTTGTGTTTCTTTGCAGCCAAAACAACTTGATTTATATCGTTGAAAACATAATCGTAATCGCCGCTTTTCAGTCTGCCTACATTAATAACCATGTCAATTTCTTCCGCTCCGTTATCCATCGCCTGTTCGGCTTCCATGCGCTTAACCTGCGTTGTTGTAGCTCCCAATGGAAAACCGATTACCGTACAGACTTTTACTTTTGTTCCCTTTAACTCTTCTCTGCATAAAGGCACATAGCCCGGATTAACGCAAACAGAAGCAAAACTGTGTTCTCTCGCTTCGTCGCAAAGTTTAAGTATATCTTCGGGCGTTGCGTCGGGTTTCAGAAGAGTATGGTCAATCATTCTCGCTAACCCCAAGTCTTCTATATGTCCGCCGACGCCGAGTCCGGCTGCAATTCTTTCCGCTCCGTTATTAATGATATTCTTTACCGCTTCGGGCTGGTCAACTACGTTCCTTTCCCAGCCGACGCATGTTTCCCCAACGCGATAAAAATCGTGCAGCGCTTTCTCGGTGAAAACTTGTCTTACTACTTTATCAATCTCAGATTTTTTCATTTTAATTCATCTCTTTATTAAAAGATTCAACGGTGTTTTTCATCAGCATAGCTATTGTCATCGGTCCCACCCCACCGGGAACGGGAGTAATAAACGAACACTTTGCAGAAACCGATTCGAAATCGACGTCGCCCGTTATTTTATATCCTTTGGCGGCGGAAGGATCGCCGACTCTGTTGATGCCGACGTCAATTACCGCGGCTCCGTCTTTAACGTAATCGGCGGTAATAAATTCCGGTTTCCCTATTGCGGCAATTAAAATATCCGCTTGACGAGTAAACTCTTTAAGCTCAGCCGCCGCGGAATGGCAAACGGTTACAATCGCGTTCGCGCCCTCTTTTTTCTGAAGCATCATATTCGCAATCGGTTTACCCACTATGTTGCTGCGTCCCACTACAACAACGTGCTTGCCGCTTGTTTCAATATTGTATCGACTAATCAGCTCCATTATTCCGTACGGCGTGCACGGATAAAATGTTTCTTTCCCTATAATTAAATTTCCAACATTAACCGGATGAAACCCGTCAACGTCTTTGCGCGGAGAAATCGCCTCAATAATTTCATCCTCGTCAATTTGCTTCGGAAGCGGAAGCTGCACAAGAATTCCGTGAATTTTCGGATCGTTATTTAACTCTGATATTTTATCGAGTAATTCCCGCTTCGTCGTATCCCCTCCGAGCGTAATTACTTCGGAATAAATTCCTATTTCTTCGCAGGCTCTGCGCTTCATTCTTACGTAAACCTGCGAAGCCGGGTTATCTCCTACGAGAACCGCCGCGAGTCCGGGAACCGAGCCGAATTTTTCTCTGAGCAGATCGACTTCATTTTTCAATTCGCTTCTTATATCCGCGGCGACTTTTTTACCGTCAATAATTGTCATTTACGCTCCGTAAAGGGGGAAAAGATTAATTTTTATATTTTTTCTGAAGATACGATTTTAATTTTTTGTTTCTCTCAATTTCTTCTTCGAAAGGATTAGATAACTGCCAGCCGGTTTTACCGGTTTTTCTGTAATTTTCTAATCTCCGGATCGAAATTTCACAATAAATAGGGTTTATATCAATAGTGTAACATTTTCTTTTCATCTTTTCGCTCGCAATTAAAGTAGTTCCCGAATGAGAAAAAAAATCGATAACCAAATCATTTTCATTCGAGGAAACTGAAATTATTCTCGAAATAGCCTTCAGCGGTTTTTGAGCGAAGCATCCGGAAACATTTTCTTCCATTAAGTGAAATACCTGCTGAATATCAACCCAAACGTTCCCTGCTCTAATAAATTGAGACCGGCTTCTCTGCATATTCTCAGTGAGTTTGCCGTTCACTTCTTTATAATACCCGCGTACAACTTTCGGAATGTCCGTATAAACTTCCTTGGAATTAAAAACCGGATTTCCTTTAATATAATAAAGCAATTCCTGTCTGATTGCCATCCAATTTTTTATAGTTCCGTATCCCCTCTGATTTCTCATTGTGATAAAACTTCTGCTTTTGAAGTCCGTCTGTTTCATTATCAGCATTATTTCGGGAAAAGGAGAAAAGCCGTCATTTTGATTTGCTCCGAGCCACAAATAGAGAGCCGCGTCTTTGTTCATTAAATCGTAAGTTAGTTGAACCCATCTTTTCACCCAAGCGGAAAATTTTTCCACTTCTCTCTCCTCGAAAGCTACAATATTATAAGGCGGATCGTGAATTGCGAGAGCGGCTTTTTCATTATCGAACATTTTTCTCACTGCGCTTTCGTCGTCAATATTCAAACAGCCTATTTTATGTTTACCCTCCGGGTCTGTCCATATCTGCCCCTCCTTTATCCGGCAATACTCCAAAAGTAAAGATTGAAGTTCTTCATCTTTATCCAATCTCGGAAGCCGGAAACTATCCATTAACTGATTTTCCTCTCAAATTCCGGGAGTAATATTCTTTCAATTTCCAATGTTTTACCGGTTTCCGAATCGATTTTTGCGAATAATCCGCACAGATGCACTTGCCCTGTCGCCGCTTGATATTTCTGCGGCGTCTGGTATAAAAATCTGTTCAGCGCAGCTTCGGTCTTCATTCCGATAATCGAATCGTACGGTCCGGTCATCCCGACATCGGTAATATAACCCGTGCCTTTGTTGAAAATCCTCTCGTCGGCGGTTTGAATGTGAGTGTGGGTTCCTACAAGAACGCTTATTTTCCCGTCGAGGAAATTAGCGAGCGCGAGTTTTTCCGCCGTCGCTTCAGCGTGAAAATCTACAAATATCACTTTTGTCTCTTCCCTCATTCTCTTTAATATCCACTCTGAAGTGCGGAACGGACAATCGATTGCCGGCATAAAAGAACGCCCCTGCAAATTCAACACTCCAACTTTCCCCTTTTTGGTTTCGGCTATATAATTCCCTCTTCCGTATGTGCCTTTGGGGTAATTTTGCGGTCTTAAAGCTCTCGGCTGGTTTTTAAGATAATCCTGCGATTGATGTTTATCCCATGTATGATTTCCTCCGGTAATAACCGAAACGCCCAAATCCAGCAGTCTTTTACCTTCAACTTCTGTACAGCCTTTTCCTTCGGCGGCATTTTCGCCGTTTGCGATTGTAATATCCGCTCTATATTTTTTCTGTAAACTCGGCAGCCACATCTCTACCATGTCTAATCCGGGTTTGCCTACAATATCTCCAATGAACAAAATGTTTATTTCCATATATCCTCAAAATTATAAAGTTAAAAGATGCGAAAAAGATTACTGCTTATCAAATACTTATCAATCTTTTTGTGGAACGGATCGCGTAATCATCCGTATTCTTCATTCTCTCTTTCAATTGCCGAATACTTGTTTTATGTTTATTCCTTCTAATTTGAAATTTTCGCGAATGAATACTTCAGAAATAAAAAAAATAAATATCGAAGACTGCGAATTTTCCGTGCTCGATTTCGAAACAACCGGCACATCCTCTAAAAAGGGACGGGTTATTGAAATTGGCATCGTAAAAGTAAAAAATTTGAAGATAGTCGAGAATTACAGCTCGTTCATTCATCCGAAAATGAGACTTCCCTATTTCATAAGCAATTTAACGGGAATAACCGACGACGATTTAGCCGGAGCGCCATATTTTGAAGATATCGCGGAAGAAATCCTCGAGTTCATTGGGAATTCTGTTATTACCGCTCATAATATTCAATTCGATTTGAGCTTTCTGAAGCGGGAACTTTTACGCGCCGGACTTAAGGAGCCTTCAAATCCTACGCTCTGCACTTTGAAATTAGCGCGGAAACTCCTCTCCTCCATTCCGAGTAAATCATTGGGCAAGGTCGCCAATCATTTGAGAATTATGCACAAAAATGTTCACAGAGCATTGGGCGACGCAACGGTAACCGCGAAAATTTTAATCAGATTTCTCACCATGCTGAAGGAAGATCATGGGATAGACTCGTTAAATGAAGTAATCAATTTCCAAGGCGCGCCTAAATCCGGCAGCTTTGTAATGATTAAGAAAAAACTTGCCGAAGGTTTTAACGCTCTCCCACAAAAACCGGGCGTTTATTTCTTCAAAGAGAGAAACGGCGGAATTATCTATATCGGCAAGGCAAAATCTCTGAAAGAAAGAGTGAGAAACTATTTTTATTCAAATGCTGGATCAAAATCTAAAAAAATAGCCCGTCGGGTGTCCGCTCTTTCATTCCAAACTACCGGGTCGGAACTTTCGGCGCTAATCGCCGAAACAGAATTGATAAAACAAAATGATCCGCCGATGAATGTTCAGCTCAAAAATTATCCGAGAACATATTTTATCAGAATAGATAACCAAAGCGAATTCAAAAAACCGGAATTAACGACCAAGTTCGACTTCGACGGAAGTGATTATTTCGGTCCGTATAATAACAGAGAATCCGTGAGCAAACTTCTTGAAATAATAGATAAAACTTTTTTATTGAGAGAATGCGGCGAAAAGGAATTCGCAAAAAAGAAAAAATGCTATCTTTACGATATTAAAAGGTGCATCGCTCCGTGT
>CAYNUJ010000110.1:0-10129 GCA_964400095.1 uncultured Melioribacteraceae bacterium | reverse complement strand
TAAACCCAGAGCAAGAAACATTTTTTTAATATCGATATTTCTATCCCTCTTATTTTCGTGCGGTATGCCAAAACAAGTTGACCCCACTATTAAAAAGCAGGGGTTGGAAATATTTAACGCCGCAAAACAAGCTGTAACCGATATGGGCGCAAAATTAACGGACGATACCGAATATAGAGACCTTGGCGCTTATGTGCCGGCGTTAACAGTGATTTTTTCGGAAGGAAATAAAGAGAAATTTGTATCTTCCAAAGATTTTAGCGTTTGCGTTGATTGCGAAGGTAAAAATTACTACGGAATCGACGATTTATCAAGAGGCGATTACAGAGCGAATAAATATACAAAATATATAATTGTTTTTGCTTGTAACGCTTTGGGTAAAATAACAAAAGCGGAAGTGAGGAAAAAAAGCCGCTATTATGTTGAAGAATTACAAAACGGAAAACCGGACGGTAGAGCGGATTGGGGAGATTGGGACGATGAGTGGTCCTACGACGAACAGGCGACAACCGATTATCTGAATAGCGTTCGTAAATTATTGAATAAACCGACATGTAACAATGTTGACGAGTTGTTTTGTAAATAATCGTTGAAAATTCGGAAGCGGACGATGCTGGGTGAGTGATCTTGATGGTCTGCTTCCGAATTCTTCTTATAAAGATGTGTATCCGATTGATTCCCCGTTTCCATTAATTTAGTTCATTCTTCTCTCAAAGCAATATAAATGCATCAGACGCTAACTTGAATATTTTGCGTTTGATAATTGCAGAATTGTATCCGTTTTTACTTAAAAGTATTTCGCAAATATTTATGCGAAGCCTTTCATTGTATTTGTATGTAACTTACTATTCATTTAAATTTTAAAGCTATTTTGTAATTATTTTGCAAATCCGGAGAGGTTGAAAAATGATATTTTCCAAAAATAGAAGAGATATTGAAGATAATATTTTTGAGGATCAGAAGCGCAGAATGAGAACAATCAATATTGTTTTCGGTATTTTAGCGTTTATAGTTTTTAATTTAATTATGTATTTAATGATAAGCTCCTAAAAATTTTTATTGTAAGAAAGGATAACATGTCTAAGAATAACGTATATATCGAAACGTATGGATGTCAAATGAACATTGCCGACAGCGAGCTTGTGATGGGAATTTTAAAGAATAAGGGATACGAACTAACTGAAACCGCGGAAAACGCGAATGTGATATTGCTTAATACATGCAGCGTAAGGGATAATGCCGAACAGAGAATTTACGGCAGGCTGGGAAATTTGAAAAAATTCAAGGAGACAAATCCCGGTACGGTAATTGGCATTTTGGGTTGTATGGCGGAACGCCTTCGGAAGGATTTGATTGAAGATAAAAAAATGGTGGATTTGGTTGTTGGTCCTGACGAATACAGAAAACTTCCCGGATTTATTGACGAAGCGTTTTCGGGCGAGAAGGGAATTGGTGTTAAGTTATCCAAAACGGAAACTTACGATGATTTAACGCCTTACCGTGAGGACGGACTTTCGGCGTGGATTTCGGTGATGCGCGGCTGCGATAAATTCTGCACTTTCTGCGTTGTTCCTTTTACTCGCGGTAGAGAAAGAAGCAGAAATTTGAATTCGATTGTGAGCGAGGTAAAGCGATTATCCGAAAGAGGATTCCGCGAAGTTACTCTGCTCGGACAAAATGTAAACAGTTATAACGATAACGGTCGCGATTTCGCGGATCTTCTTGCCGCCGCCGCCGAAGTGGACAGAGCGCTCCGAATTCGTTATACGACTTCTCATCCTCAGGATTTATCCGATAAACTGCTCTACACTATGGCTGAACATCCTAACATCTGTAATTACATTCACCTTCCGGTTCAATCCGGCTCCAACAGAATTCTGGAGTCGATGAATAGAACTTACACAATTGAACATTATCTGGGGCTGATTGAAAAAGCGAGAAAAATTATTCCCGGCGTAAGTTTTACAACCGATATTATTACCGGCTTTCCTACCGAAACATACGAAGACCATATAGCCACATTGGACGTAATGCAGAAAGTAAGATACGACGGCGCGTATATGTTTAAATATTCACCCCGCGAGGGAACCAAAGCCTACCGTATGGAAGACGACGTTCCCGAAGAAAGCAAGGCAAAAAGATTAAACGAAATTATCGATCTGCAGCAGAGAATTTCTTATGAAATCAATCAAGAGTTAATAGGAACCGAAGAGATAGTTTTGGTTGAAGGAAACAGCAGAAAATCGAATGAATACTTAGCGGGTAGAACCGATACTAATAAAGTTGTGATCTTTCCCGCTGACAAGAATATAGTTCCCGGCGATTACGTTAAGGTTAAATTAAATAGAGCTACGTCCGCTACATTGTTCGGCGACTTAATTGGCAAAATTGAAATTGATAGTTTCAACTCAGGGGAAATTGAGAAAATTGCCAGCGCGTAAATTCCATTATTAAACAATTCATAAACATTGCGGCTGGCAATATATTTCCGTCTTTGTTGAATCGATAGAAATGACAAGTAGTGAGAATCAAAATATTGAATGGAAATCTATCCGGCGCGATGAATACAATGATAGGAAAAGCGGTCGATTGCCCGATACTTGGACAGTCGAAACTCTTAAACAAAAGCGCCATTCGCTCTTCCACAAAACCCTGATATTGGGAAGCGACCCATAAATGATTAAATTGGTAATTATGAAAAATAAATTGAATTTAAAATTGCGGTTTCACTTTTTCGTTTATCTTTTGCTGATTAGTTCTTCAATTATTTCGGCGCAAAGCGTGAATATAGTAGATTATTTAAAGCGAGTCGAATCCGGAGGAGCTGAGCAAGTTAGGAAAGAACTTCCGTCGCTTTTAAAGCAAAACGCAGGCAATCCTTCAATATTATTTTTGGACGCGGTGCTTACCGAAGCGGGCGAGCAAGCGTTGGAGAAATATAAAAACATTTACAGCAAATATCCTAAATCCCATTTTGCCGACGCTTCCCTTTATAGAATATTCAGTTATTTCTTCGCTCTCGGCTATTACTCAAAAGCCGAAATGTACCTTGCCAAATTGAAAAATGAATATCCTTCTTCCCCTTACATTAACGTTGCCGACAGGTCGATACCGGAGGAAAAAATCGAAGTGGAATTAGCCGATAACGCTAAAAAGGAAGTTGCCGCCGCTCAGCCTGTTGAACGAAGCGAAAATAAAGAAGAATATAAATTTACAGTTCAAGCGGGAGCTTTTTTGAATTACAAAAATGCCGTGAGACTAAAAAAGAATTTTCAGAAATCGGGTTATTTCTCGTCCGTTTATCCGAAGGAAGTCGGCGGTTCGATTTTGAACGTAGTAATTGCAGGTAAATTTAAAACGGAATCCGCCGCGAAAGCGTTTTTGCCTAAGCTGAAAGCAAAGTACAAATTAAACGGTAGGGTTATTCCTTATAAAGGTTAGCGATGAAAATTAAATTTATCGGTACCGGTTCCGGTAAAACGAGTTTGGCAAGGTATCACTCGTCATTTGTTATTTTTTCCGCCGGTCGGAAAATTCTTTTTGATGCCGGAGATTCCGTCAGTCGTGCGCTCTTAGAATCGAAAATTTCTTTCGGCGAAATCGACTCAATTATTCTTTCGCATTATCATGCAGACCATTTTGCCGGAATCGGATCTTTAATAACTCAAATGAAATTAACCGGCAGAAGAAGCGGCTTAACTATTTTCACTCACAAATCATTAGTCGAACCGCTGCGCGGCTTTTTGAATTCTTGTTATATGTTTAATGAAGTTTTGAATTTCGAGTTGAAATTTTTCGAATTTGAATCCGGTGAAAAGACTGAACTTACGAAGGAACTTAGCTTTATCCCAAGGCAAAACATGCATATAGAAAATAAACACAAGATTGACAACGAGGCGGTATCGTTTATCTCGAGCAGCTTTCTATTCATATCGGATAACGGAAATATTTTCGTTTCGTCGGATATTGGCGGTAAGGAAGACTTGAAAATTTTCGCCGATTACTCAATTCATTCCGCCGTAATCGAAATTACACATATTAATTTGGCTGAAATACTTGAGTTTGCGGACGAATCCGGAATAATCGACATCGTATTGACGCACATAGATGACGGAAACGAAGACGACATTATTGCCGAAATCGGGAAAATAAGTCGCGATTCATTGAACATCCGGCTCGCATTCGACGGATTATTAACTGAAATATAATTATATTTTCAGGCTAATTTATTTTAAATAATTTGTTCGCGAAAATGACCAGAGAAGAATTTCAAATAAAGTTCGGTATTATCGGAAAAAGCAAGGCTGTCCGTGATTTAGTCGATATTGTAATGCAAGTCGCTCTATCGGATATCTCCGTTTTAATTTACGGGGAAAGCGGCGCAGGCAAAGAAGTGTTCGCCAGAGCTTTGCACGGTTTCAGTCATAGAGCGAATAAAAATATGGTTAGCGTTAATTGCGGCGCGATTCCCGAAGGGATACTCGAAAGCGAATTATTCGGACACAAAAAAGGCTCATTTACCGGCGCAGTTGAAAACCGCAAAGGTTATTTCGAAATTGCCGACGGCGGAATTCTTTTTTTGGATGAAATTGCAGAAATGCCTTTAACAACTCAGGTTAAGCTGCTTCGCGTTTTAGAGACTAAAGAATTTATGCGCATCGGCGGCGAGACCGTTACTAAAGTTGACGTTAGAATTTTTACAGCGACAAACAAAGATTTACAAAGGGAAGTTGACGCTAAAAGATTCCGGAAAGACCTTTATTTCCGGCTTAAAGCCGTGACAATTTTTATACCTCCGCTTAGGCAGAGAAAAGAAGATATTCCCGAATTGATAAATTATTTTCTGACGCAGTATGCAGCGCGGAACAAAATCGAACTTCCTTTTTTAACGCGCGAAGCAATGGATTTTTTGATGGAATATAATTGGCCGGGTAATATTCGGGAACTTAAAAATACTATTGAAACCGCGGCGGCGCTTAGCAGAAACGGCATAATTGATGTTGCGGGTCTTACTCAGCTTTTAACGACGGAGAGTTTTGAAACTGAAAGCAAACTTTTACCGGTGGCGGTAAATAAATCTCCCGAAAGCATAGACCGTGAAATGATTTTCGGCGCGCTGATAGAAATTAAAAAAGATCTAATGGACCTGAAAAAAATCGCTTATCATCAAAGTCAGTCAGACGCAGTTCCGGTCGCGGGAAATAACGGAGAAGTAAAATCCTTAAAACAGTTAGAGCGGGAAGCAATTCTTAACGCTCTAAATAAAACAAAATGGAATAAAAAGAAAGCCGCCTCTTTTCTCGAAATTTCGGAAAGAACTTTATTCAGGAAAATAAAGGAATATGGTTTACAATAAAAAAATATTAAAGCTTTTAATTGCCGTAATAACCGCAGCCTCGTTATCCGCGTGCAGTTATTCCTTTACGGGAGCCTCGGTTCCTCCGCATCTTAATACTATTGCCATCCCCATTTTTATCGACAGAAGCGGCAGCGGAGAACCGGACTTAAAAGATAATTTTACCGATCAGTTGATACAAAAATTTTTGGATGATAACTCTCTGCAGGTAACGGACAAATCTAATTCGGACGCTTTTCTTGACGGCACAATTCTTACTCTTACAGACGCTCCGGCAATTGTTTCAGGCGGAGAGGACGTTTCAACAAGAAGAATTACAATTTCAGTTAGAGTTGTTTATAAAGATTTAGTTAAACGCAAAACAATTTTTGACAAACAATTTTCGGATTATGGAGACTATTCGACGACCGAGGATATTTTCAGCGGACGAAAATCCGCTATCGAAGTTGCCATAGATAAAATTACGGAAGATGTTTTAATTTCCGTTGTTTCCAATTGGTAAAAGGAGAAGACTTTTATGTTATTTGACCAGATTGTATTGATGGTTTATGTTTTATCGCTGTCTGTCCTGTTTCTATTTGCGAGTCACGGTTTTATAATGATTTATTATCATAATAAATATGCAAAAAGAAATCCCGAACCTAAAGCAAATTACAGCCCCACGGATTTTGTAACCGTACAGCTTCCGATTTATAACGAATATTACGTTGCGGAACGTTTAATTGACGCTGTCTGCGAAATTGAGTATCCGAAAAAATTGATGGAAATACAAGTGCTTGACGATTCCACCGACGAAACCGTTGAACTTTTGAAAAGAATAGTTAAAGAAAAACATGAATTAGGTTTTGATATAAAATATATTCATAGAGCAGATAGAACGGGATTTAAAGCGGGCGCGCTTAAAGAAGGATTGTCCGTGGCAAAAGGGAAGTATGTGGCTATTTTCGACGCGGACTTTGTTCCCAAAAAAGATTTCTTCAATACTACGTTAAGATATTTTAAAGACGATAATGTCGGAATGGTGCAGACTCGCTGGGAGCATCTGAACGAAGATTATTCGATATTGACTAAAATACAAGCGCTTGCGTTAAACGGACATTTTGTAATTGAGCAGACAGTTCGCAACAAAGCGGGATTTTTTATTAATTTTAACGGAACCGGAGGCGTTTGGAAAAAAAGCTGTATCGAAGATTCGGGGAATTGGCACGCGGATACTCTTACGGAAGACCTCGACCTGAGTTACCGCGCGCAAATAAAGGGCTGGAAGTTTGTTTTTTTAAGAGACTTTACCACACCGGCTGAATTGCCTTCCGAAATGAATTCTTTGAAAGCTCAACAGTTCAGATGGACTAAAGGAGCGGTTGAAACGGCAAAAAAACTTCTGCCTAAATTGTGGAAGTCGAACGTGCCTTTGCGGGTTAAACTTCAGGGAACTTATCATTTAACAAATAATTTTGTCTTCCCTTTTATTTTATTAGCGGGAGTTTTGAACGTGCCGCTGATCTTTATTAAAAACAGCGGTTCGCACGAACAGTTTTTTAATTATATGTCTGTGTTTGTTCTGGCGTTCATAAGCTCATTCCTATTTTATTTGTTTGCGCAAAAAGATATTCACGCCGATTGGCGGAAACGGATTGTATTGTTTCCTATCTTTATGGCGGGCAGTATGGGGCTCGCGGTTAATAACTCGCGCGCCGTATTCGAGGGTTTAATGAGCCGGAAGAGTGAATTTGTGAGAACTCCTAAATTCAATGTGGAAAAGAAAGACGATAAATTTGAAAAGAATAAATATTTTCAGAAAACGAAAATTGACGATTCCGCTTTTGTGGAAATGATACTTGCGGCATATTGCTTTGTGGGTGTCGCGGCTTCGGTCTATTTTATGGAAATTGCCGCTCTTCCTTTTCAACTGATGTTTTTCTTTGGTTTCGCGTCAATTTCATTGTTATCTTTTAAACGTACATATCCAAAAATCTAAAAGGTAAATAAGAAAATGCAAGATTTAAACTCAGATAATATTTCTTTAATTTATGAATTTAATCAAGATTCTCCTTTGTTTGCCCGGGTGGCTGCCGGGGAAATAGCGGAAAAAAATTACGACCAGGCAAAAGAAATACTGGAAGACGGCATCAAAAAATATCCGAATTATCCCACGGCTTATTTTATTTATGCCGAAGTTCTCGCCCGCTTGTCCGATTACGTTAACGCCGTTGACGCCGTCGAAAAGGGAGGCTCTATTTTAGATGTGGAAGAAACTAAGGAATACTATTTAACCCGGGTTGAAGAAATAAAAAACAAAAATTCCATGATTGAAGAAAGTAAAAGAGTTTCGTTTTACGAAGACGGGATGACTTCCGGCGGAAAAACTTCGGCTAAGGATCCCGAAAACTCCGGTTCTTTGGGCGGCGGTGAAACATTACCGGAAATACCTTTGGAAGATAGATTGGAAGAATTAGCCAGCCAATTGGATAAAGTCAAAATTCAGCCTGCCGAAAGCGCGGAGGATGAACTTTCAACCGGAGACGACGCTGAAGGATTGAACGAAAATGATTTTATTTCTGTAGGCGAAGATGATTCAACTTTCGATGATGCAGAATTGGTTTCCGAAACTATGGCAATGATTTTGGAAGGGCAGGGCAAATTATTAGAAGCTAAAAATATCTATGAGAAATTAAAAACTAAAGAACCCGATAAATCGGGTATTTTCGACTTAAAAATAAACGAAATAGAACAGAAACTTTCCAATAACTCCGAATGATTTCTCCCAACGTCAACATCGATTTTCCAAGAGAGATTGATAAGAGAAGAAAGTTAACCGCGGATTTTTATCGTCGCGACGCGGCGCTTGTTGCGAGGGAACTGCTGGGCAAAATATTTATCCGTAAAATCGACGGATTTTTTTTTACCGGACGAATAGTTGAAACGGAAGCTTATAAAGGCAAATTAGACGAAGCTTCTCATTCATTTATCGGAAAAACAGAGCGTAACAAAATTATGTTCGAGGCGGGCGGACTGCTTTATGTCTATTTTATTTACGGCGCTCATTATTGCGCCAATGTTGTTACCGGCAATAAAGACGAAGGTGAGGCGGCGCTTTTAAGGGGAATTGAACCGATTACCGGAATTGAGCAAATGGCTCTTAATAGATTCGGAAAAATTGAACTCTCTCCGCTTAAAAGGAAAAATTTAACTAACGGTCCGGGTAAAATTTGCAAGGCGTTCTCCATTAGTAAAAATGAAAACGGATGCGACCTAACCGGCAAAGAAATTTTTATTGTTGAGGATTTATCGTACAAAGATTTCCGGATTGGAGCAAGCGCGAGAATAGGAATCTCACGTTCGGTTTCACTGCCGTGGCGCTTCTTTATTGAAAATAAATAGAACTCAGATGAACTCGAAACCTAAAAATATATTGCTCGTTAGAACCGATAGAATCGGCGACATTGTTCTCTCTCTGCCTCTCGCGGCGCTGATAAAAAAATATATTCCGGAGAGCAGACTTACTTTTCTTCTGCGTGAATACACAAAACCCTTAGCGGAAAATAATCCGTTTATAGATGAAATTATTGTGCTTCCCGAAAATGAAAGCGGCATTGACCGGAAAAAGATTATTAAAGAGCTGCGCTCTAGAGAATTTGATACGGGAATAATCGTTTATCCCACTTTTCAAATTGCATGGATTTTATTCCGGTCGGGAATAAAAAATAGAATAGCTACCGGCTACAGATGGTATTCCTTTCTTTTTAATAATAAAATTTATGAACACCGCCGGTCGGGCGAAAAACACGAACTGGAATATAATGTTAACCTATTGAAGAAAATTGGAATCAGTGAAAACGTAAATCACGATAATGTATCTTTTAATATACAGGTAAGCGATAAAAGTAAACAGAAAATAGATGATTTCTTTGAAGACGCGGAATTAAACAATGGTCTTCCTATTGTAATTATTCATCCCGGAAGCGGCGGAAGCGCGGTTGATTTGCCGATAAATAAGTATAAAGAGCTGATAGATAGTTTGGCACACGAATTGAACATAAATATTCTTTTAACGGGAAATGAAAATGAAAGGGAACTTTGTGCGAGTCTTATGAATGAGAAAACCATAAATACAGCCGGAATGTTCGATTTATCTGATTTAATCGCATTAATCAGCCGGGGTGATTTATTGATCGCCAATTCGACCGGACCGATACATATGGCTTCCGCTTTGGGTAAGCACGTAATTGGGTTCTATCCGAAAATAGAAGAATGCGCCCCGAGAAGATGGGGTCCCTTTACAAACAAAGCGGTTATTTTTACTCCCGAAATAGATTGCGATAATTGCACCCGAAATCAATGTGAAAATTTGAATTGTATGAATTCTATCGATACCGGAAAAGTAATAAGAACCGTTGAAAGTATTGCCGTTGAAATTCGGGAGAGGAGAGCAAAATGAAAATGATTGGAAAAATTCTGTTTATTGCCGCCGCGGTAATTGTTTTAACTGCCGTTTCAGCTCAGAAAAAAGAATTTCGCAAATTGGAAAACGACGCGTTCAGCGCCGGAGAAAAATTAATATTCGAAGTTAAATACGGGTTTGTTACGGCGGGCATTGCCGAAATGAGCGTTCCGAAAATGAAAAGAATTTCAGGACGGGAAGCTTACTATATAAATTTTAAAGTTAACTCTGTTCCCGCTTTCGATCCTATTTATAAAGTTCGCGATAGATATGTAACTTACATGGATAAAGAAGGTTTATTCCCCTGGCGTTTTGAGCAGCATATACGCGAA
>CAYNUJ010000109.1:0-10180 GCA_964400095.1 uncultured Melioribacteraceae bacterium | reverse complement strand
AACCGTCTCCGAGGGGAGAAATCATTTCGTTAAAAATATGTTTTCAAAGTTCGGCTATAATGTAAAAAAACTTCACCGCTCTTCTTATGCGGGTTTATCCGCGGACGCTTTAAATCCCGGACAATACATAAAACTCGAAAAAGAAGATGTGTATAAATTAATTCGGTGAGAATTGTTTATCCTAAATTAATATTTTTTGCTTATAGGGGCTGTTCAAAAAGTCTAAAAATGTCATTTCGATCCCGACTTGTCGGGAGAGAAATCTATTGAATTCGCTCTGTTATCAAAGATTTCTCACCCCGACTCCGTCGGAGTTCAACAGATTTCTTTTTGGACAACCCCTATACTTTTTATCCGATGTTATTTTTATTTTAGCAAAATATCCTTAGCTTTATTCCAATAATTTGAGACTTTTATGCTGCGCGTGCTATTACTTACTATATTATTTACGATTACCTCTTATTCACAAAATAAGATATATCTCGCTCATATTGAAGGAGAGATAGATCTTGGACTTGCTCCGTATATAAAGCGCGTTGTTGAAGAAGCGGAAAAGAATTCGGCAAAAGCCATTGTTTTTAAGATAAATACATTCGGCGGAAGAGTAGATGCAGCCACTCAGATTAAAGACGCGATTTTGAATAGTAAGATTATGACGGTTGCTTATATAGATAAAAGAGCAATTTCAGCAGGCGCGTTAATTTCATTATCCTGCCAGAAAATCATTATGGTTCCAGGCTCTTCCATTGGAGCGACGACTGTAGTTGATCAAGCGGGTAAAAAACAATCGGAAAAATATCAATCTTATATGCGATCCGAAATGCGGAGTACAGCCGAAAAGAACGGGCGACCCAAGGATATTGCCGAAGGAATGGTTGACGAGAGGGTGGTTGTAGAAGGACTTGTTGACAGTACGAAATTAATAACTCTAACTGTAAAAGAAGCCGTGCAGTATGGAATAGCGGATACAATCTCAGATTCGTTTGAGGACGCCCTGGCTTATCTTAATCTTTCCGGCGCGGAAATTGTCGATGTGAAAAGTAATTGGGCTGAAGGCGCGTTAAGATTTATCAATAATCCGGTGGTTTCTTCTCTATTGATGATGATTGGATTAGTCGGGCTTTTTGCCGAAGTAAAAACTCCCGGCTGGGGTTTGCCCGGCACAGCCGCGGTGATAGCTCTGACAATATTTTTCGGCGCGGGATATTTGCTCGATCTCGTATCTGTACTTGATGTTGTGATTTTTATTGTTGGAGTAATTCTTCTATTGTTGGAAATTTTCGTTATACCCGGTTTCGGTATTTTTGGAATATTGGGAATTATTATGATAATAGGGGGATTGTTCCTCGGTCTCATTTCGGATCTTCCGGTGTTCGATTTAAGTTTTATTTCCGGCGCGCTTATTCAGTTAGCCGCCGCGTTAGTTTTATCGGGCGTTCTTATTTTTATTCTCACGCGAACGCTCACAAAAACAACTCTTTGGAATCGTTTGATATTGAATGCCGGTATTGATGTTTCCTCCGGTTATACCTCAAAACCGGAAGTAAATGACTTATTAGGTAAAAGGGGAAAAGCGCTTACCGATCTTCGTCCGTCCGGCACCGCTCAAATTGAAGGCAAGCGAATAGACGTTGTTACGCAGGGAGATTATATTATAGCCGGCGCTAAAATAATTGTTGAAGATGTTGAAGGTTCTAAGGTAGTTGTCAGAAAAGTTTAATATAATAAATATTTTATCCTTTTCTTCTTGAACATTTTCAGACCGCTTTCCCACGTTGCCATTATTTGATCGGGAGTGTTTCCTTCGTTCAATAATTTGAATAAACTATCGTTCCCGTATAGCTTCGCCAGTCTCTTACGCATAATAACAAAATCATTCGGATATTGCCGATGCAGTTCAAAAAGAACATTAATAGATAGATAGAGAGGACTGAAAGACTTTCTATCACGGATGACAAACTCCGCTCCGTAACAAAACTGATCTATATATTTCGGATTTTCAGATATTCCCTTTAAACTTATCGGAGTGAAAGAGACCGGAATAATATCCACACCTTCCACCTCGGATAATATTAAGGATTTTGTGAATTCAGCCGAGTCAATAAAAGGAGCGCCGATATTCAAAAAAGGTTTATCCGTTCCTCTTCCTTCGGATACATTCGTCGCTTCGAGCAGACACATTCCCGGATAAATAAGGGCGGTTTCAATGTTGGGGATATTAGGCGACGGATTGATCCAGGGCAGACCGGTTTCGTCGAAATACATTTCTCTTTTCCAGTTCCTGCATTCAATAACTTTAACTCTTTCGCTATTAATATCGACTATTTTTTCGCCGATAAAGAACCCAGCCAATTCGCCGATAGTCATCCCGTGAGAAATAGGCAGAGGCGCGATGCCGACGAACGACCTGTATTTTTCGTCGAGAATAGGTCCCTCAACTCTAATTCCTCCGATAGGATTCGGACGGTCGAGGATCAATACGTCAATGTTATTCTCTCCCGCCGCTTTAAGAATGTAATACATTGTGGAGATATAAGTATAAAAACGCGCGCCAACATCCTGCATGTCGAATAAAATTATGTCAACACCCGCGAGCATTTCGCTTGTGGGTTGACGGTATTTACCGTAGAGAGAATAAATCGGCGCCGACGTTTTATCGTCAACGCCGTCGTTAATTTTTTCGCCCGCCGAAGCCGCGCCGCGCAAACCGTGTTCCGGACCGAACAAAGCTTTTATTTTTATTCCGAGTGAATAAAGAGTGTCAATTAGATGAGTTCCGTTTTTTAATATTCCTGTTTGATTAGTCACTACGGCTACATTCTTATCACGGATGAGATCCAGATTCTCGGCAATTAAAATATCCGCGCCGGTTAAAACTCCCTCATTTTTCATTATGTTTTTTTCCTTTTCGGTTCCGCAGGAAATCAGAAACAAAATGAGAAATATTGTATTTGTAATTTTCATAGTTTGCGCTCGGCTGAATTTAAAATACTACTAAAGACCGTTTATTTCCAGAATCTCTTTACGGGAAAAGAAATGGGATATTTCCTTCGCCGCATTTTCGTCCGAATCGGATCCGTGAACAATATTCCGCTCAACATTGTCGGCGAACATTTTTCTTATTGTGCCTTCTTCGGCTTCTGCCGGGTTAGTAGCGCCGATAAGTTTGCGGAAATCAGCCACGGCATTCTCCTTTTCAAGTACAATAGGAACACACGGACCGGAAGTCATAAATTTCAGTAAATCGTTAAAAAACGGGCGTTCTTTGTGAACCTCGTAAAACCCGCCGGCTGTATCTCCTGAAAGTTTAACCATTTTGAATGCTTTTATTTTAAAACCGGCTTCTGTAATTTTTTGTATTACTTGACCGATTAAATTTTTGCGAACGCAATCCGGCTTTAATATTGCTAATGTTCTATTTCCCACTTTTAATTCTCCTTTTCTAATAAATAAAATAAAAGGAAAGAACCCGAAAATTCTTTCCTTGATAAAAAAAATATAATTGTTTTTTATTTTTTCTTTCCGTAAAAATCTTCCAGAGCCTGTTTCATTGTAATGCCGATATCGGCGGGACTTTCGGCGACATAAATGCCCGCTCTTTTAAGAGCTTTAATTTTTTCCTCAGCGGTTCCTTTACCGCCGGAAATAATTGCTCCCGCGTGTCCCATCCGTCGTCCGGGAGGCGCAGTTCTTCCGGCAATGAATCCGACAACAGGTTTATTCACATATTTTTTAATATAAGCTGCGGCTTCTTCTTCGGCGTTTCCGCCTATCTCGCCAATCATTACAATTCCTTCGGTTTGAGTATCTTCGTTGAAAAACTTAATAATATCAATAAATTTGGAACCGATTATAGGATCTCCGCCGATACCTACACATGTTGACTGACCAATTTTTAAGTCGGATAACTGTTTGACCGCTTCGTAAGTTAACGTACCGGAGCGCGATATAACGCCGACTTTTCCTTTGCGGTGAATGAATCCGGGCATAATGCCAATCTTTGCTTTTCCGGGGGAAATAATTCCCGGGCAATTCGGTCCAATGAGCGTAATGTTTTTAGATTTTACCACGCTGTAAACTTTTGTCATATCTGCGGTGGGAATTCCCTCGGTTATACACACAATCAATTTCACTCCCGAACCGGCGGCTTCCAATATTGCGTCGGCTGCGAACGGCGGCGGAACGAATATTGCCGAAGCGTTTGCTTTTGTAGCTTTAACAGCGTCCGCTACCGTATTAAAAATTGGAACTCCTTTAAATTTCTTGCCTCCTTTACCGGGAGTAACTCCCGCAACAACTTTAGCGCCGTATTCTATCATTTGCTGAGTGTGGAAAGAACCTTCTCCGCCGGTTATTCCTTGAACGATAACTTTGGTTCTTTTGTCTAATAAAATGCTCATCTTTTTCCTCTTAATTAACAGAATAATATTTTAACGTCAAAAATTATAAAAATATTGAGTGTTAACATAATTTAAAATTATTTTCTAATTCAAAAAAAAGTTTAAGTGATACGTCTAACTTATTAAAAGTATTAGTGAAAGAAGAACCTTCTAAAAATTGAATTCTTGCTTATAAAATTCTGCATGGTTATATTTCGGGGATTTTTTTTGAGGTTCTTTTAAAATGTTCATAAAACATACCGATTATAGCGAAGGAGTTTATGAGGTTTTTCTAAAAGAAGAAGTGGGAAGACTACGCATTGAGGAACCGTTCTTTGGAAATGTTGACGTCCGATGCAGAATGGATAAAGCACATCATCAGATTGTACTTGATTGTTTTGTAAATACTCAAGCGAAATTGCAGTGTGACAGGTGTGGCGTTCAATACGATGCCGCGCTAAAAAACAATTTTAAACTTATATTTCTATTTGAGGTAAATGAAAACGATGAGGAAGTTGATGATGTTTTTTATTTGGCGCCAGACGACGATAAACTGGAAATATCCCGGTCTGTTCGGGAGTATGTGATTTTGAGTATTCCGCTTAAAAAGTTATGCAGTGAGGATTGTAAAGGTTTGTGCCCGAGCTGCGGGGTTAACATGAACGTAACGGAATGCAATTGCAGTAATGATACGATAAACCCTATATGGGAAAAATTAAAAGAACTAAAGAAGTAAACGAAAAATAATAGAAGGTTAGTAACGATGGCTCATCCTAAAAGAAAAATATCGAAAAGTAGAAGAGATAAAAGAAGAACTCATTATAAAGCTACCGCTCCTACTTTAAGCCACTGCTCAAATTGCGGTGAATTGAAACTAAGCCACAGAGCATGTCCGAATTGCGGTTATTATGCCGGCAAATCCATGTTTGTGCCTGAATAATAAAACCAATTTAATCATGCCTGATTACAAAGAAAAATCTATATGCAAAATAGCAGTTGACGTTATGGGGGGCGACAATGCTCCCTTTAATGAAATTGCCGGAGCCGCCGCCGCTTTCCGTGAAACGGGCGGGTTTAATCTTGTCTTAGTCGGTAAGGAAGACGAGATTAAAGAAGTCGCGGGGCACAAAAATATTTCACTCGACGGAATTGAAATTGTAAACGCTACCGAAGTTATCCGTATGAAGGAAACTCCTACCGTTGCGCTGAGACAGAAAAAAGATTCTTCAATTGTTGTAGGCGCAAATTTGGTAAAAAAAGGCTTGGCTCATGCTTTTGTTTCCGCGGGAAACACAGGCGCGATGATGGCTGCTTCAACTCTTATTATCGGTCGGATTCCGGGTGTTGGAAGACCTACAATCGGCGCGTCGCTGCCTACCATTGGCGATATGCCGTGCACGGTATATGACGTAGGCGCGAGCGTGGACAGCAAACCGAGACATCTATTGGAATACGCCATAATGGCGGATGTTTACGCTAAGGAAATATTGGCAATCGAAAATCCTTCTATCGGCATTCTTAACGTCGGCGAAGAAGAATCGAAAGGGAATTGTCTCGTTCAAGATTCCGCTAAACTTCTCCGGGAATCGGGATTGAATTTTTTCGGTTTTGTTGAAGGCAGAGATATTCTGATGGGCAAGACGGATATTGTTTTATGCGACGGATTTGTAGGCAACATTATTCTTAAATTCGGCGAGAGTTTTCTGTCATTATTAAAATATAAACTAAAAAGCCACGCGGAGAAAAAATTAACTAATAAAATTAAAGTGGGATTATTTAAGAATACTTTAAAAGAAGCTTTAAGCGATCTCGATTATCAGAAGCACGGAGGAGTTCCTCTATTGGGAATTAACGGAATAAGCATAATTGGTCACGGTTCCAGCACTCCTCTCGCGATTAAAAATATGGTTCTCAAAGCGAAAGAAATGCATGAGAAAAATCTGCTGGACAAATTCAAGGAAAATTTAGAGAAACATGAATAATATAGATAATAGAAGAATTAACGCCAAAATATCCGGTGTCGGAATGTACGTGCCGGATAAAGTGCTGGACAATAAATATTTCGAATCAATTGTCGATACCAACGATGAATGGATTACATCAAGAACGGGAATTAAAGAGAGAAGGGTAATAGTGAACGGAGCGACAAGCGATCTCGCCGCCGCCGCCGTTAAAGATTTGTTAAACACAACCAATATTTCCGCCGAAGAAATTGATGTTATTATAATAGCCACCGTTACGCCCGATATGTTTTTTCCATCTACCGCTTGTTTGGTTCAGGATAAAATAGGCGCAAAAAATGCATGGGGATTTGATTCTTCAGCGGCATGTTCCGGATTTTTGTTCGCCATGCAGACTGGATCTGCTTTAATAGAAAGCGGCAGGTATAAAAAGGTTGTGGTTGTAGGAGCCGATAAAATGAGTTCTATTACGGACTACACCGATAGAAACACCTGCATTTTATTCGGGGACGCCGCCGGAGCGGTTCTTTTAGAGCCTACCGAAGATACCGGCGAAGGCTGGATAGACTCTTTACTGCATATCGACGGAAGCGGAAAAGAGTATCTGCATATGTACGGAGGCGGAAGCGCGAATCCCGCTTCGTACGAAACTATCGACAAAAAAATGCATTATATTTATCAAGACGGTAAGACTGTTTTCAAATTTGCCGTTAAAGGGATGGCAGATATTTCCGCCGAAATAATGGAGAAAAATGAATTAACCGGCGATGATGTCGCCTATCTTGTGCCGCATCAGGCAAATTTAAGAATTATCGACGCGACAGCTAATAGAATGGGTATTACTCGCGATAAAGTGATGATAAATATCGATAAATACGGTAATACGACTGCGGCAACTATTCCTTTGTGTCTTACTGAATATTACCGCGCGGGTAAATTGAACAGAGGAGATAAACTGATCTTAGCTGCTTTCGGCGCTGGATTAACCTGGGGAGCGGGGTATTTAGTCTGGAGCATGGACTAACTATGAGCAGGCGCGCTTTTCTTTTCCCCGGACAGGGTTCGCAGTATGTCGGGATGGCAAAAGATATTTTTGACAATTCCGTCGAAGCGAGAGAGATGCTTTTAACCGCCGAAGAAGCATGCGGAGCGCCTTTAACCCATATAATGTTTAACGGTCCGGAGGATTCGTTAAAACAGACCGACATAACTCAGCCTGCAATTTTTTCCCACAGCGTAATTATCGCAAGTCTTCTTAGAATATTTGAAGCCGACGCGGCGGCGGGGCATTCTCTCGGCGAATATTCGGCTTTGGTTTATGCGGGAGCTGTACAATTTTACGACGCCGTTAAACTTGTTCGTTTACGCGGTCAAGCCATGCTGCAGGCGGGTAAAGACCGACCCGGAACAATGGCGGCGGTTATCGGTTTGAAGAGGGAAGCGTTAGAAAGTGTATGTAAAAAGGCTGCCGAAAAAGGAATTGTTCAATGCGCGAATTTCAATTCTCCCGGACAGATAGTTATTTCCGGTTCTATCGACGGCGTTCGCGAAGCGATGACATTGGCTAAAAATGCGGGCGCAAAATTAGTAAAAGAACTTGTGGTCAGCGGCGCGTTTCACTCCCCGCTGATGGAAAGCGCGGTTATAAGATTGAAAGAAAAACTGGATGAAACTCCTTTTTTCGAAGCTAAGATTCCCGTTTACGCTAATGTTACTGCCGCTCCGGCGGTAAAACCGGATGAAATTAAAAAATTATTGCTTCGGCAATTAACTTTTCCGGTTTTATGGGAAGATACTATTAAAAATATGATCGACGACGGAATTGATGAATTTGTTGAATTGGGACCGGGCAAAGTTTTACAGGGATTAGTGAAAAGAATAAATCCCGATGTTAAATTCTGGGGAATTGCAAAATATTCCGATTTGGAAAGGTTTCTTTAATGACGGAAAATATCGATAAGATTATAGGCGAATATTGGATTGACCCTATAATTTTTACCGAAAAATTCGTCCGTTCATGCGACCTTTGCAAATGCTCCGGCGAATGCTGTTATTACGGCGTTTACACCGATAAATACGAATACGATGAAATAATAAAACGTAAAGACGAAATAATTGATATTATGGACGACTCGCAGACTAAAGATGCGGGTAAATGGTTCGAGCCTCCTGAAGAGGACGAGGATTTTGAATCCGGAATAGCCGTCGGCACCGAACTTTACAACGGCAAATGCGTATTTTTGGATAAACAGGGTTTCTGCGCTCTTCAGAAATTGGCGATTAATAAAAATGAAGATAAGTGGAAATATAAACCGTTATATTGTATATTATTCCCTTTAGTAATTTACGAAGATACAATTACGGTTGATGACGAGCATTTAGCGAGGATGCACTTTTGTAATCGAGATGAGAATCTGAATTCAACTATTTTCGACGCATGTATTGACGAACTAAAATATTTATTCGGCGAAGAAAAATTCATTGAATTACTCGATTACCGGAACGAAATATTGGCAAATAACGGAGTATAAATTTGAGTAAGAAACGGGCTTTAATTACCGGCGGTTCGCGCGGAATAGGAAAAGCGATTGTTAATAAAATGGCGGAAAATAATTTTGCCGACGTCGCGTTTGTTTACCGCAGTTCCGAAGCGGCTGCAATGGAATTAGCTGAAAAATTGTCGAACGAGAATATTTCGGTCTATGCTATAAAAGCGGATGTTTCTTCGTTTGAACAGTCGGTTGAAACCGTAAATAAAGCGGTTGAACTTTTTGGCGGATTGGATATACTGGTCAATAATGCCGGAATTACCAGAGACAATTTGCTGCTCCGGATGTCGGAAGCGGATTTTGATTCCGTAATTAACGCGAATTTGAAAAGCGTATTTAATTTCACAAAAGCGGCGATACGCACCATGCTTAAACAGCGCAGCGGCTGCATAATAAATATCTCTTCCGTTGTGGGGTTAACCGGCAATGCCGGGCAGGCGAATTACTCGGCGTCGAAAGCGGGGATAATCGGTTTTACCAAATCAACTGCGAAAGAACTCGCTTCGCGCAATATAAGAGCAAATGTAATTGCTCCGGGTTATATAGAAACAGATATGACCGAAGCGTTGAACGACACGCAGCGTGCGGCTCTATTAGACATTATACCGCTCCGTAGAATCGGTTCGGGAGACGATATTGCTAATGTCGTAAAATTTTTAGCTTCGGAAGAAGCTTCGTATATTACAGGACAAATTATTACCGTTGATGGCGGTATGGTAATGTGAACTTCATAAATAACTTATTTATTAAATAAAAATAGGAGAAACAAATGGATGTCGAAGCAAAAGTAAAAGAAATTATTATGGATAAACTTGGAGTAGAGGATTCTCAAATTACTTCGGAAGCTTCTTTTACCAACGATCTGGGCGCGGATTCACTCGATATAGTAGAATTAGTTATGGGCTTCGAATCTGAGTTCAATATCTCAATTCCCGATGAAGACGCGGAGAAAATTGGAACAGTTGGAGATGCAGTCAGTTATTTAAGCGAAAAAGTTAAATAAATTATACTAAATGTAGTTTGGCTGTCCGAAAAATTGATTCTTTAATTTATTATTCGAAACGGATTTTCAGATAAATCGAATAGATTTTTAGGACAGCTTTTTTTTAACGATCATTTTTCAAGAAAGAGGATTTTAGCATGAGCAGAAGGCGAGTAGTTATCACCGGAATGGGAGTGGTAACTCCAATCGGAAATAATTTAGAGGAATATTGGGATGCAATGATGGAAGGTAAAAGCGGCGCTAATCTTATTACAAGATTTGACACCGAAAAATTTACTACCAAATTTG
>CAYNUJ010000108.1:0-10185 GCA_964400095.1 uncultured Melioribacteraceae bacterium | reverse complement strand
GAACCCGCGACCACTTGACCCCCAGTCAAGTACGCTAACCGGACTGCGCCACGTTCCGAGTTTTTATAATTTAGAGTGCAAATCTAATAAAAATTCTCGAATTTCTTTAAGGTCTTTATTAATCGGATTAATTTTTTCTTGAATTTGAGGTTTCTTTGCTTCATGAACCGGAGCGGTATATTTTGCCTCAGGTTTTGTCGGCTTTTTTAATAATTTTTCTTCGAGTATATTCTTTGCTCCCTCAATTGTGTATTTTTCCTCCCGGAGCAATTTTTTTATTTCGAGTATAAGTTTAATGTCTTTATTCGTATAAATTCTATTTCCGGCTCTATTTTTCGCGGGTTTAAGATAGTCGAATTCGCTTTCCCAATAACGGAGTATGTATTGCTCCAGTCCAGTGAGTTTACTCACTTCACTTATGGAATAGTAAAGTTTTTTTAATCCAAAATCTCTCACGGTCTCATCTCCGCTTTTTTATTGCAAAATAGTTGATTAAATATTTCTAATTAATTTTTCGTTAATTACTTTCTTTAATTATGAACTCTAACTTTAAACGATACATAAGATAAACTAATTTTCTTTCATCATTTTCATCAAGAACACAGCGGCTAAATATCCCTTTTCTTTGAATCCCGAGATATATCCGTCGCACGCGGTTGATGTGATTAATTTCTGCCGGTAATCCTCCCTATTAGCCAAATGAGATAGATGCACTTCAATTTTCGGATTTTTGAATAACTCAAGCGCGTCTTTTATAGCTACCGATGTATGAGCAAATCCGCCGGGATTGATTATTATCCCGTCGGCGTCGGAAGCATTTTGAATTTTTTCTATTATTTCTCCTTCGATGTTTGATTGGAAGAAATCAAACAAAATATTCGGGAACGCGTTCAGCAGACTATTTTCAATGTTTTCCAATGTTAATTCGCCGTAATGCTCTGCATTCCTTTTTCCAAGCAAATTAAGATTCGGACCGTTGACAATGAGAATTTTCATTTCGTTTCATCCATCTGTTCAATTACTTCTCTTAGTTTAGGAGGAAGGTAAATTTCATCGACGCCTATTTCCTTAAGAGCCGCCGCGAGCGTTATTACTTTACGCTGGAGAGAAGCAAGTTTATTTATTACAATTACCTTGCTCTCCTTTACTAAACAATAGCCGCCTTTGAAATCTCCTCTTTCAAAACGAACTTTCGCGCCCATCTGCTGAGCCAGAGATTTCAAGTCCTGCAATATTCCTTCAAACTCTTTTTCTTTAATTTTCATTGATTTACTAAAAATAGTTGAATCGTAATAATAAATAACTATAAAATTATTATAAATTTCAATAGTTTAGATGAGGTTATTTAAAGAAATTTAGTAGAAGGAATGTTCATGCGTGTTGCTTCAATTGACGTTGGCTCAAATACCGTACTCTTACTTATAGCGGATACGGATGATAAGAAGTCTTTCGCCACGGTTTTAAATGAATATAGAGCGCCAAGATTAAGCAGAGGATTAAGTGAAAATGGATTTATCTCCAACGATTCTATGAATAGTTTTTACAAAATACTCGCAGAGTATAAAAAAATAATCGACGATTATAAATGCGACAAAGTAATCGTTAAAGCTACACAAGCTATGCGTAAAGCGGCAAACAGCGACGCGATAATTAAACACGCGGCGGAAAATTTCGACTTTCAAATCGAAATCATTTCCGGCGCCGAAGAAGCCCTCCTTTCATACCTCGGGGCAATTAGTAAATTTGATGATTTCGAAAATTATTGTGTGATTGATATCGGTGGAGCGAGCACCGAAGTAATTATCGGCGAAAAAAAATCAATTCGATTTAGAAAAAGTTTTCCCTTCGGAGCAGTCTATTTAACCGAAAAGTATATCCGGAACGATTCCTATTCAAAAACCGATCTGAGAAAGATAAATGAATATCTGTTTGAAAATTTTCAAGAACTCGAGGATCGGAACATTTTAAACGCGGCTGTAATAGCCGTTGCAGGAACGCCTACAACTTTATCCGCCATAAATATGGGTCTAAAAGAATACGACGAAAATTCGATTGAGGGATCATGTTTATCGTTGAATGCTATAGAGAATTTAACGGAGCATCTTAAAACTCATTCACCCGGAGAACTTCTTGAAATTCACGCCGGTATTATTAAAGGAAGAGAGGACATTCTTTTAGCGGGAACACTGATCCTGAAAAATTTCATGAAAATACTAAAAAAAGATATTATTTACGTTAGCGGCAGAGGTCTAAGATACGGTATTTTAATAGATTACATCAATTCTTTATATTAAATACGCGGAATAAACAGAAGTAGCGAAAACGCCGCCGCCGCGGCAAATATTCCTAAAATAAACGCGGTGTTTTTCCTTCCCGCAGCAGAATAGAACGAAATTCCTATCAGCGCCAGCGACCAGATGAGCATTATGCCCTCCAATAAAGCCATTGCGTAAGCGGCTGCAGTTTTGATGAAAAACGGAGACGGATTAAACGTAAACCAGTATTTCCCGAATACCGCGTATTCAACCGGCGTTAATACGAGAAACGATAATACTACGGGAGCATACGAATAAATTTGAATGGAATACAAATCTTTAAAGCGGAGTTCGGCGTCAATTGATTTCCCAATTATTTTCAATAAAAACGATATCCCTGTTATGAGTAGAGTGAAAGCAGCTCCGAAAAGTAGAATATTGAGAAAAACTTTGTCAATGGCTTCGGTTTCCTGATAAAAATAATTTTTAAGAAAAATAGAATTTAAGAATAATTTGAAAGAAACGATTATCGTCAAAAATAAAATGTAGTTTTTATGCTCGGCAAATATTATCCTTTTGAATGTCGATACCGGAGAATCAAAAAGCGACCAGACTGTTCCCCAAAAATCAATATTTACTACTCTTTCCCTTAAATATGATTTGCAGTTCGCGCAGTTCAAATTATGCTGAGGATTATTTGTCCCGCAGACAGTGCAAGCGATAAAATTACCAGGCTGATTCATCGTAAATTATATCTTATTCTTAATTCGTTTCCGCCTGTAGCGGGGTTGAATTGATAATCGAAATCGAACAGATGGGCGTCAACGTAAGCGTCAATCAAATTCAAAAAGTAAGTTATACCGAGGTAAACGGCAAACAGATCTCTTTGGTCTCTGTAAAATTCACGGTAACGTTTATAAATACTATTTCCCGAAGGCGATTGGAGCAGACTTTTTCTATAGAGTTCTCTGTAATCTATGAATAATTTATTGCTTGAAGTCCATATATAACCAAAATATCCCGCAATTGCCCAAACAATCGGCGCTTTCCAATACGACTCGTTATAAATCTGCCCCCAGCCCGGTAAAACGGCGCTTCTCCACATTGCTCCCATCGGCGATTTAGTCATAACAAATACGGAATCATCTAATCGTAAACTATCCGCCGCCGCCGTTCCCGACTGTGCAAAATTAGCGGATAGAAGAATAAAAGAAATAATAGCAGCTTTAATTATATTGTCCATCGGCGCTTTCGAGCAATTCCAATAATCTTTCCAGTTCCTCATTCGAGTAAAATTCTAATCTTATCTCTCCCGCTCCGTTCTTTTTTTGACTGCAGATAACTTTCGTTCCGAATATTCCTCTCAGTCTATTTTCAATATCGTTAAGATGAATTTGAGATTTTGAGTCGGCGGCGGTTTTGGTTCTCGGCGAAGCGCTTTTTCCATTTAGAATGCTTTTAACCAATGCTTCGACCTTTCGGACGGAAAGATTTTTTTTCCTAATTGTGTGGAGCACATTTAGCTGTATTTCTCTATCCGGCAGGCTAATAAGCGCTCTTGCATGACCCATTGATATTTCTTCTCTTATTAAACTCTGCTGCACTTCAACCGGCAGTTTCAGCAGACGCAAGGAATTTGTGATTGTAGAACGGTCTTTGCCTACTTTTTCGGCAATCTCTTCCTGCGATAGGTCGCATTCGTCCAAAAGACGTTTGTAAGCGTTGGCAATTTCAATCGCGTTAAGTTTGTCTCGCTGTATGTTTTCAATTAGCGCGAGAGCCACCATTGTTTCCTTTGAGTCAACTTTTATGATATAAGCGGGAATTTCTCTGTATCCGATATCTTTGAACGCCCGCAGGCGTCTTTCGCCTGAAATCAATTCGTAATGATCATTTTCAGCTCGTCTAACTGTTATAGGCTGAATGAGACCGTTTTCAAGTATTGAACGCTTAAGTTCGTCAAGCGAAGTCGGGTCAAATTCCTGACGGGGCTGGTACGGATTCGGACGAACGTTCTGCGTTAGAACCCGCGCCAATAAATTTATGGAATTCCCGTCGTCGGCGGATAATTTATTATCTTCAATACTGATCGGCGTTCTTATATCTTCTTTTATCTTCGGATTTAACAGGGCGTCTAATCCCCTTCCCAAACCGGGTTTAATTTTTGTCATTTTTGTTCCAATATTTCTGGTGAATTCTTTGCTATTACTTCTTCGGCAAGAGAAATGTAATCCTTCGCTCCCTGCGACATAGCGTCGTAAAGCAGAACCGGTTTGGAATGACTCGGAGCTTCGGATATTCTTACATTCCGATTAATTACCGATTTAAAAACTTTCTCTCCGAAATATTTCCTAACTTCTTCCACAACCTGATGGGATAATCTCAATCTTGTATCGAACATCGTTAACAGAACGCCTTCAATAAGTAAATTCGGATTGAAATATTTCTTCACCGTGTTGATTGTATTCAATAATTGACCGAGACCCTCCAGCGCGAAATATTCACATTGAACCGGAATGATAACGCTGTCGGCAGCCGCTAGCGCATTCAATGTCAAAAGTCCCAGCGAAGGCGGACAGTCGATGAAAATAAACTCATATTTATTTCTAATTCCGTTTATGGCTGTTTTCAGTTTAAATTCTCTTTTCTGCTGATTAACAAGTTCAACTTCCGCGCCTACAAGATTTATATTTGCCGGAAGCATATCCAGCATAGGCAAATAAGTATTCTCAATACATTCTTCGGCGTTCTGTTCTCCCATAAGCAGTTCATAAATAGTATCGGTTTCCGGAATCAATCCCATTCCCGAAGAAGAATTGCCCTGAGGGTCTATGTCAATCACCAAAGTTTTCCTCTCCAAAGCGGCAATTGAAGCTGAGAGATTAATCGCAGTGGACGTTTTGCCAACTCCGCCTTTCTGATTCGCAATCGCAATAATTTTCGTCATTTACTCCTCAATAAAAACAATATCAATAATTACAGGTCTATTTCCTGTCCGTATTCCAAAACAACGCAGTTCTTTCCAGCCGTTTCCAATTTATTTTTAAATTCGTCCGGGTCGGCTTCAATTACCGGAAAAGTATTATAATGCATAGGTATCGCCGTGCCGGGATTAACGAATTCAACCGCTTTAACCGCGTCCGTAATTCCCATTGTGAAATTATCCCCTATCGGAAGCAGCATATAGTCAATTGGAGTCATTTCTCCAATCAATTTCATATCGTAGAATAATCCCGTGTCGCCGCAATGGTAAACATTTTTGCCGTCGGTGCTTATTATCACTCCGGCGGGTTCGCCTGCATATTGATTATCCGGCGTTTTCGAACCGTGATGCGCAATAGTAAATTTAACTCTTCCGAAATCAAAATTAAAAGCGCCGCCTATATGCATATTATGCGCGTTGTATCCTTTACCCGCGCAGTAATCCGCGAGTTCGTTCACGCAGATAAACAATGAATTACATCTCGCCGCAATATCGAATGCGTCGCCAATGTGGTCGCCGTGAGCGTGAGTTAAAATAATATAATCTGCGTTTACGTCTTCCGCCTTAACCGGCGAAGTAGAGTTTCCGCTGAAAAAGGGGTCTATAAGTATCGACTTTCCCGAATCAGTAGTCAACTGGAATGCGGAGTGCGAAAAATATTTTAATTTCATTGCCATTTCCCCTTAAATTATTTTTCTAATATTTGAATAATTTTAGCGTTTCTAAATTTAACCATTTCTTTTGATATTTTTTCCGTCATTTTGAAATAATTTTTAATCACATGAACATAACTTTAACGAAACCTACAACCGCTTCAAAATTACGCATCTTCGACGAATCGTCTCCGTAAATAGTCGGAATATTCACAAATCCGAATTCGGCTCCGTTTCTTCCGGCGCTGATCAGATGCATGCTTTCGGCTTCGAAGCCGTTGATGGAATTAAGCAGACGAGGCAGAACCTCTCTCCTGTATGCCCTGAATCCGCATTGGCTGTCTAAAATTTTTCGACCGGTTTTCAAACTTAGCAATCCCGAAGTAATTTTATTGCTCAAAATTCTTAATTTAGGCATTGCGGATAAATCGTTAAGCCTGCTGCCGATAACAACGTCATATTCTTTGCATTTACTAATAAATTCAGGAATATCGTCCGGGTTATGCTGTAAATCAGCGTCAATCGTAATTACAATTTCAGCTTTTGTTTTAAGAATATATTCAAATCCGGCGCGGAGAGCTTTCCCTTTGCCCATATTGCGCTTGTGATTGAGAATAGTTACCGGCAGTTCTTTAATGCGTTCAACCGAATTGTCCGTACTGCCGTCGTTAACGCAAATAACTTCTCCGGCGTATTTAATAGACCTTTCGGCGACTAATCGGATAGTCTTTTCTTCATTAAAGAACGGTATAATAACAGAGATACTATTTTTTGAAATGGAATTGTTCAAATATATTTTTAACGCTTTTTGCTTTAGGTGAACTCAAACTTTTCTCAAGGAAAGAACGCAGGAATTCTCTCGATAAACCTCTTTTCAATTCTCCGTTTTCGGCTATTGAAATTCCGCCCGTTTCTTCGGAAACAATTAAACTTATCACGTCGGCTTGTTCGGTAATGCCCAATCCCGCGCGGTGACGCATACCGAGCGGAATACCGTTATAGCTTGTTACGGTAGATAGAGGAAGCGTGCATCGCGCCGCTTCAATTGTATCTCCTTTAACAATAACCGCCCCGTCGTGCAGAGGCGAACGGGGAAAAAATATTGTACGAATTAAATTTTTATTTACTCTCGCGTTTATCTCCTCGCCTGTTTCAACCACTCCGCGTATGCCGGCCGACCGCACGAGCACAATTAACGCGCCGTGTTGGAATTGGGATAACTCAAACGCCGTATCGGTCAATATATTTGCCACCCCGCGCTGATTCGTCTTCATATATGGTCTAATCAATGGATTGCGTCCTAAAAGAACCAGCAGACGCCGGATTTCCGGCTGGAATAAAATGATAAACGCTATTACCCAAATATCCGATACTAATTTTAACAGCCAGCCGAGAGCCTTGAAATTAGCCGCCTGCGCGACGAATGACAGCGTTAGAACTATTATCAACCCAAGGAAAATTTGACTCGCGATTGTACCGCGGATAATTGTGTACAATTTATAGAATAATAGAGTTACTATGATTATATCCATTACATCGAGAAATGTAACGGAGAAGAAACCTATTTTGAATATCTCAAACATCAATCCTCGAGAAGTCTGGGATTACTATAAAAATTGAATAACTTTTTCAAATATAATGCATTTTCAGCATTATGTGTTCTAATTATTCTCGCTCCGTTCTGAACGGCGAACGTTTCGGAGATGATAGTAGGCGTTTCCCTTTTTTCCAAAGTGAGTTGAAGTCCGTTCCCGAGAAACGATTTTCGCGAAAGTCCGATAAGTATCGGCGAGCCGAGCGACTTAAATTCGGAAAGTCTTTTTATTATCGTATAATTATCCCGGAGTCTTTTTCCGAACCCAATTCCCGGATCGATAATAATATTGTTTATTCCGCTCTGTCTGGCTGCTCTCATCCTCTCCAGCAAAAACGAATAAATTTCTGCAATTAAATTGCCGTAAACCGGATTATCCTGCATTGTTTTCGGTTTCCCTTTTATGTGCATTAAGATATACGCCGCGTTATATTCAGCCGCTGCGGAAAACATATCGGAGTCGAAAGTTCCCGCGCTAATATCGTTTACAATTGCCGCTCCGTTTTTTAATGCTTCCCGCGCAACGGCGGATTTAGTCGTATCGACTGAAATAATTATTTCGGAATTTAATTCCGCTATTCTTTCAATAACCGGAATTACTCTTTCCATTTCAACTTCGGCAGATACTTTTTCGGAGCCGGGACGCGTCGATTCGCCGCCGACGTCGATTATATCCACACCGCTTTCGATAAGCCGCCGCGCGTAAGAAACGGCTGCGTCGGCGTTCAAGTATTTACCTCCGTCGGAAAATGAATCCGGCGTAATATTCAGTATGCCGGCAATTAAGATAGAATTATTCTTGAAACTTCTATTTTTCAGCCGGTATTCGATGTTGTCGTAATTTGTGTAGTTATTTATTATATGGAATATTTTGTTGCCGATTTCTTCATTCTCGGTAGCCGATAATTCGGACGCGAAATCATTAAACTCGTGCAGATCGCCTAAAACTAAAAAGTTATTCCGGTCATTCTCTTGAATATTATAAAATATAAATTTTTTGGAAATGAAAAGTTCTCTTAAAACGCGTAACTTGCCGGAGTTTACGTTAATAAACTCAAGCGCTTTACTGTCCGGGTCGTAAAGGTCGCGGAATATTTTATACCTGTCGCTGTATTCGCTGAACAGAATTTTATCCGCTATGTTAACAAGTTTTACAAGCATTATTCGGAGATTAGAGTTTTTAATTCCGCAGCGGCGGCGGTAATGTTATCCGACTTAAAAATAGACGAACCCGCCACGAAGACGTCGCATCCGGCTTCGGAAATATTTTTGATATTTTTCGCGCTCACGCCTCCGTCAACTTCAATCAGAAAATTAAGTTTCAGTTCCTCTCTCATTCTCTTTAATTTAGAAATTTTCATCAGTGAATTATCAATAAATTTCTGTCCTCCGAATCCGGGATTAACGGACATCAGCAGAACCAAATCAACGAAAGGGAGTATTTCCGTTAATGTTTCCACCGAAGTCGAAGGATTGATAGACACTCCCGACTTGGAGCCGTTATCCCTAATAAAATCAACCGTTCTGTTAAGATGAATAACAGCTTCCTGATGAATCGTAACGTAAGCCGCGCCTGCTTCTATAAACTCTTTAATGTATTTATCGGGATTTTCAATCATCAGATGAACGTCCAAAGGGAGTCTTGTGGAGCGTTTCGCGGCTTCAACTATTATGGGTCCGAAAGAAATATTCGGGACAAAATGACCGTCCATTATATCGCAATGGATCCAATCTGCTCCGCCCATTTCGGCGTATCTTATCTGCTGTGTAAGAGACGCCAAGTCCGCGGATAATATTGACGGCGCTAATAATTTTTTCATTTATTAATTCCTCGTAACAATAACATCAACCGAATCGCCGATAGCTACCAATTTATTTTCGCTTGGATACTGATCCACAATTGTATTGGGCAGTAAATTCGGAGAGAGCTGATAGTTTATTTTCCCTAACCGCAGGGAATTGTTTCGCAGTATGCGTTTGCCCCGCTTAAGGGGTTTGCCTAATAAATTCGGCACGCGAATCATTCCAACTTTAGGTCCGACGCTAATTTTAATTGTAATACTATCCCCTTTAGAAAGATTAGTCCCTTCGGGGAATTCCTGCTCTACCACAATGTCCGCAGGATATTCGGAACGAATTTTTTCCACTGCGCTTATATTAAGCCCGAGTCTTTCGATAGTGATTTTGGCGTCCCGCAGAGTTTTGCCGGTTATATCCGGCATTTTAACTAACGGTTCTCCCCCGGAAATAAAAAGATAAACGTTTCTGCCAATTTTAACGTTTGTATTCCCCGAAGGATTTTGAAACATCACATGATCTTTGGGAAAACTATCGTCGTAGCGGGTGCCTTTGATAACCGGATTAAGTCCTAATTGTTCAAGAATATTCAACGCTTCCTGCTTGTGCTTTCCTACAAGATCGGGCAATTTCACTTCCGGCGATTCCACATAATTCGGCATAATAAATTTATCTGCTACAAAAAGAAATACTCCGCCGGCGACAACAAGCGAAACCAAAATCCATATTGTTTTTTTAAATATTTTTTTCATCGCTCTTAAATTCAGATAATTGATTTTTTATAATTTACAAATATAATTAAAATATAAATGTTTACAGGCTTTAGCCCGATATTTGCTTATTACTCCTTTAACCCGGATTATGCAATAGGATACTGAATAGGGGCTTGAAAACTACTAACTT
>CAYNUJ010000107.1:0-10199 GCA_964400095.1 uncultured Melioribacteraceae bacterium | reverse complement strand
CTCTGCCTCAAGCGCAATCCGGCGGCAAGTCGTTGTATAGTGTGAAAATGATTGTCTATGATCTGCTCGGACGCAAAGTGGCGGAATTGGTTAACGAAGAAAAACCGCCCGGATTTTATGAGGTGACTTTCGACGCGGGAAATTTATCCAGCGGAATTTATTTTTATCGATTAACAATCCTCGCGGAATCTTCCGGATATTCGAATAAATTAACGTCCGGGGATTTCAGTTCTGTGAAAAAATTACTGCTGATGAAATAACGTATCAAAATTCCTTGAAAATTCTTGCCAACGAAAAACCTGGGGCATTAATTTGCAGATCGAGGAAATAACCGAAAGGCGTCTGAAAAACTTCGTAGCCGGAGTTTCTCAGACGCTCTTCGGCGCTCATGAATAACTTTTTAACTTCCTCCGGACTTCCCTTTGATTTGGATAAATGAGCAAATGAATGAAGAACAATTTTATCCGTTCCGTTTTTCTTTGCCGCCCATTTTAATTGTTTTATCAGTTTCGTTTCAACGGAGTTTGAATTTTCCGCGTCCTTTTCTTCCACATGGATAAAAGCTACTAAACTATTTTCAATTTTCTTATCTTCTACTATTTCCTCAGCGCCGTCCAAACTTTTTACGCTCGTTTTATACTCAAACGACTCCATATACCAAATCAATATTTTCATTAAATTCCTTTATTAATAGAAGCGAATTCTCATTTCTTTTTGAGTAACAGCGCGTAAAGCGAAAATTGAACCGATATTATCAGCAGGAAAAAAGAAACGGCGAGTAGAATAAGTCCGTCATTTTGAAACGTAAGGAGAGAATGCGCCAGTTGCTGCCAGTCCTCAAACTCTCCGGAGAAAGATTTTACTTTTAGTATTCCCTGCCATAAAGAAATAAGCGAAACTAAAAATGAAACAGCGGAGGCGCTGAAGAAAACATAATACCCCGCTCCGTTTCGCTGAATATTATCGGGAATTTTCTTTGATTCTTTATTCATTAAAGTTCAACCCGAGGAAAGAAAATATTTCTGCCGTTAAAAATAATCGAAATAAAAAGACGCGCGGCAATCATCAGTCCGAGTTTTAATTACGCAATATGAAAAAAACTTCGCTGAAAGCTTCTTCATACGGTTCATTATGATTAGAAACGCGTATTTGATAATGATGAGATTGCTGAATCGCCGGAGGAATTGTCCAAATATAATCTCCGGTATTATTTACTTCCGAAACTATTTTACTGATAAACTGATTTTTCTTGAAAAGCTGAATATCAATTTTTTTAATCTGCTCGACTTTTACCCAGGAGATCGTCAATTGGTCGCCTGGGTTATATCTATCGTCAAATTTAGGGGAAGATACTTTGAGCATTTTGGAAAAATAAATAGCGTCGATTTGCGGTTGAACCGGTTCTTCTCTGCATGAACCGAGAAGCAAAAGAATAAATGATAATATTACTAAAGAAGAAAATAATCTTTTCATTTTAAACTCCGATTGTTTACCCAATATTAATAAATCCTCTCTTTAAAATCGAGAAATTTTTACAATTTTTCCCGGGTATTCGAATAGGGAACGAAAATTCTATCTATCACTAATGTTTCGGCAATAATATCGTGCAGGGCTTGCTTTCTCTGCGTAAAAGCAGCCATGATATATCCGATGAATAAAAATAACGATGACAGTATTTTAGCGAAAAATCTGCCCGTCGCTCTCGCGAATGAAATTCTTCCTCCGTTAATGGTAGTTACTTTTATACCGAGAATCATTTTACCCACCGTTCCCTGTTTTACGGAAGATTCCATAATCGAGAAGTAAAGCCATCTGATAAGCAGCGACACCAGCCCCGCGAAAATGAACGCCGCAATTATCGAGTAAACATCCTCATGCGATAATTGACCCGGCGACGAATAAATTTGAGCGGTAAATTCCAGCGAGTCGTCCTGAGAATAGGTCTCAATGATAGACCCTCCGAAATAAAAAAGAATGGGAAGCAGCCAGAGAGGCGAAATAAATGTAATAAGGATCATATCGATAATATAAGCGGCGGCGCGTTTCCAAAATCCCGCATAAACGAATTGCTGTTTCTCGTCCGAGTTCATCGTTTTTTTTATCTCCAAATATTATTTTATAGCTGCACGAAAAGAACGATATATACTTTGATTAACCGACGGAAAAATACTTCTAATTTTAATCGAATTCAAATATTAAAAATCTTCGTTTTATCCTCCGAACAAAAATAATAATTGACAAATTATTACTAAGAATAATTTTTTTTCCGTTCACGGTAAAGCTGACCGATTTCCGCGCCGATAACGAATAAAATGGAAGAGTAAAACAGCCAGAAAATTATGATGGCAAAAAGTATAAAAGCCCCGTACATTTGACTGATCCTCAGGAAGTGACTCACATAATAACCGAATACAAGCGCGGCAATTTTCCAAAGAATAGTAGCCCAGAAAGCGCCAAGCAGCGGAACTCGTTTACCCAAATTTTCGTAAGGAATTAAATAGTAAAATACAAAGAATAGAAAGAATACAATTAAGATTGAAATGACCGAGAGAATTATATCCTGAAAATCATTCAGCCTGAAAACTGATAAAAATTCGAGCCTATCTGCAAAGTTGATAAGAAAGTTGAGTACCGGAAGAATAAAGTTAGAGATCAGAACGAGAAAAATTAGAAGCAGCACCATACTGAAATCTCTCAATAACGCAATCCACGCGCTTCTATGTTTCGATACTCCGTAAATTCTGTTGAGAACCGTTCTAATACTGCTGAAAAGCCAAGTGGCGGTAAAGAATAATCCAAAAGCTCCAAGGTAAGCCGTGAGTGTCTTATACTGAATTACGCCGGGAATCCTTTTGAGAATAAATGCTTTTGCGTAAGCCGCCGGTTCCGCATAGGGAATAATTGTTTCGATAAACGTGGTAATCTGCTGTTCAACCGAACCGGGAGATATTATATGACCAAGTATTGAAAACGTAAGTAGAATAATAGGAATAATCGATATCAACAGCGAAAAAGCAATTCCAGCGGCTCCTAAGAATAGATGGTGCTCGTCCAATCTTCGGAACAATCCTAGAAAATAATGATCTATAAAACGTATGGTCCAGCGTATTGACGAAGTGGAAAAATATCCGCCTAAAAATTTAAATATTTTATAGCGCATGACTCATTTTTTCCGGTATCGTATTGAAATAAAGTTTTTTTAATTCCTCCGTAGAAATATCTATCGCGTCGTCAATTACCAAGTTATCTCCTCCCGTAACGCCAATTTTCTCAAACGGGAAATTTATTCCGGAAATAAACCGCTCCAGTTTGTCCTGGTTTTCGGGTGAGACGGAAATTATTACTCTCGACTGCGATTCGGAAAAGAGCGCGAAGTCTATTCTTTCGAATTCGGGCAGAATCACATTTGCGCCAATTGAATTTTCATCGTCAATGATGCAGCATTCAGCAATAGCCGCGGCAAAACCGCCTTCGGAAATATCGTGCGCGGAATTGATTAACTTATTTTTAATTAATCCGAGAACTACCTTATGCAATTGCGATTCTCTATTTAAATCAATTTCGGGACAGTTTCCTTCTACCAAATTATGAACAACCGCGAGATATTCGCTGCCGCCTATTTCGAATTTATCGTCGCCTAAGAGATAAATAATATCTCCGGAAGATTTAAAGTTCGCGGTAGTTATTAATTCCAAGTCTTCAATTAAACCAACCATACCAATAACGGGAGTCGGGTAAACGGCGGTATCGGGACTTTCATTATAAAAACTTACATTTCCACCGGTAACCGGGGTTTCAAAACTGCGGCAGGCGTCTCCCATTCCCGCAATAACTTCTGAAAACTGCCAGTAAACTTCTGGTTTATAAGGGTTGCCGAAATTCAAACAATTAGTAATTCCCATCGGTTCTCCGCCGGAACAAACTACATTTCTCGCTGCTTCGGAAACGGCAATCATAGCTCCGCGGCGGGGATTGAGATAAACATATCTTCCGTTGCAGTCCGTCGTCATTGCAATTGCTTTGTTGGTATCTTTAATATAAACAACCGCGGCGTCGGAGCCGGGACCGACAACTGTATTCGTCCTCACCATCGAATCGTACTGACGATAAACCCAGCGCTTGGAAGCGATATTGGGCGAAGAGAACACTTTTTCGAAAGCTTCTTGAATATTTTTCGGTTGAATAAGATTGCTGAAATCAAAATTATGCTTTGCGGAAATGTAATCGGGTTTTTTGGTTTCCCGAATATAAACGGGAGCGCCTCCGCCCAACACCAGATCGAATGCGGGCGCTTTAGCTTTTAATTCTCCGGCGCGGTAAATTTCTATTTCACCGCCTTCGGTTACTTCTCCAATTATCTCGCAGTGGAGATCCCATTTATCGAAAATATCTATTATTTCCCGTTCGCGTCCTTTTTTTGAAACGAGAAGCATTCTTTCCTGACTTTCGGAGAGCATAATTTCGTAGGCGGACATATCGGCTTCTCGGAGCGGAACTTTATCTAAGTCAATCCGCATACCGGAATTACCTTTAGCGCTCATCTCGCTTGTCGAGCAGGAAATTCCCGCCGCGCCCATATCCTGAATTCCGACAATTAACCCGCGTTTAATTATCTCTAAAGTCGCTTCGAGCAGAAGTTTTTCCGTAAACGGATCGCCCACTTGAACCGATGGACGTTTTGCTTCCGATTTTTCGGAAATTTCTTCGCTTGCGAACGTTGCGCCGTGAATTCCGTCGCGCCCGGTTGACGAACCTACAATCATTACAATATTCCCGACGCCTTCCGCCGTTGCCGACGCGGTTAAATCATGCTTTACAATTCCCACCGCCATAGCGTTTACAAGCGGATTGCCTTGATACGATTCGTCGAAATAAACTTCGCCCGCAACAGTCGGCACGCCGAAACAATTTCCGTAATCGGCAATTCCTTTAACTACGCCTTCAAATAAGAATTTAGTTCTCGGATTATCCAAAGAACCGAACCGGAGAGAATTGAGAGCGGCTATCGGACGCGCGCCCATAGTAAAAATATCTCTTAAAATTCCGCCCACTCCCGTTGCCGCGCCTTGATAAGGTTCAACCGCGGAGGGATGATTGTGGCTTTCGATTTTAAAACATATCGCGTATCCGTCTCCTATATCGATCAGTCCGGCATTCTCTTCCCCGGCTCCGACAAGCAGTTTATCTCCGTCGCGGGGCAGCGTTTTCAATTGCGCGATTGAATTTTTATAGCTGCAGTGTTCGCTCCACATTACGGAAAAGATGCCCAATTCGGAATAATTGGGGATTCTTCCGAGTATCCCGCAGATTTTGCCGTATTCCTCTTCGTTTAGTCCGTGTTCTAAAGCTAATTCTAAAGTTACTTCAGGTTCGTTCATTAAATACAATAATTTTAATTTTTAGAAAGGGAAATATAACATTTTCGGAATTAAGTAGTTTTTGAATCGCGAACAAAAAGAATCTAAGCTGTAATATTATAGAATACAAACGAAGCAGACAGAAATTTCCTCCCTTGCGTCATTCTGATCCCGACGACCAAGTCGGGAGAAGAATCTGTAACGCTGCTCCGGTATTCTTTAAAAAAAGGGAACGCAGATTGTCATGATTGATTAAGATTAATTATGATTAAAAAATTTATTTTAAAAAATCATAATGCTCCTACTTGAACCGCTCTGCGGTTCTGGGCTGCTTTCCCCTTTTTCTTTCTACGGACTTCGTCCGCAGTTATTGTAAATTGAAGCGCTCCGCGCTTCCGGCTTCTCAAGTTTCACTGGGGAAAGATAGTCTCTCATCTTCTAATACTTGCGTCACATTCATTTTTTCTCGCTTTAATGAAGTATACAACGCTTATGTTTCCATACGCTTCAACAAAATCTTAGGAATCAGTATTTTGTGTAAAGGAATTCAACGGAAAACAATTTTATGTTATGGCGATATTCCAGCCTTCGACTGCGGAACTTGTCCCGACATTCTGTCCAATACTGTCGGGGGCGTCAAATTTACAATAGCCTCGAACGCAGTTCGTGGACTGGAGAAAAGGAAAAGAGACAACTGCGAAGCTGTTGAATTATAAACCCAGATTTGTCATTAGTAATAATAAATAATGTAAAAGTAAGAAATAGTAATAATTTCTGGCATTAAATCCCGACAATAATATTATTCAAGCAAAATTCCCGCAATCTTTTCCCACGAATAATGTTTTATTGCATGATCTCGCAGATCCCTGGCTGTTTCAATCCGCTTCGATCTATCTCCAATTCCGCTTGGGTAAAGAAAATCCGCCGCGTCTAAAATCTTGTCGGATAAATTGTCAAAAAAAGTCTCCTCATCCCGGTGGATAAGGTTTTCCATTTCCGGAAAGTCGGACGCTAAATTATCCGCAATATCTTTCAATCCGGAATGATAATTAACAATGGGTAAAACTCCCGCGGACATCGCTTCAACCGCAACCATACCGAACGCTTCGGCAAATTTGGAGGGAACAACGCATAAATCCATCAGCGGCAGAATCAAACTCAGCGATTCGTGTTCTAAAATTCCCGTAACCGTTATACGCTTCAATTCCTTTTTCTTTAGAGTTCTGAAAGTATCATTTATTTTAACTTCGGAAATAAAATATCCGGCTTTACCGCACGCCTTTGCGAGCTTTTTATCCCCGGTTTTAAAAGCCGTAATTATTCCCTCGATATGTTCCCGATAGCCTCCGAATCCAACGAAAAAGAAGCGCAGATTACCGCGCTGCTTGAGCAAATTAGGTATCAGCATTAATAATTCGCCAACGCCTTTGGTCTCCAGAAATTTACCGAAATAAATAATATTAAAATCTTCGGGCGACACCGGTTCGAATCTCTCCGGCAAATCGAAGTCTATGGCCCTCTGATTATATTCCCCGCCTTTCTCAAGCAGCCAATCGTGGAATTTATCGTTATCAAATTTACGCGGATATTTTATTTTTTCTTTTATTCTTCCGGTGGGGTCGGATTCTATTTTCCGCTTTATTGATTTCAAAAAAATCGTATTGTTCTCTTCCCAATCGGTTGATAAACGGAATAGATCCGGATCCATGCCGGGAGAAACAATTTTGATATTTTCCTTTAAATTCAATTCATCTTTATACTCGGGAAAAATATGAAGCAGGCGGTTTTTAATATGCTGCGAGCCAGCTATTATTTCCTCTGCGGCGCTAATTCCCTCGACGGCATACTTCATTAAAAATGGATAAGGAGCTAATTGAAATTCTATTGCCGAACCGTGAATTTTTACTTTATAGGGAATTTCCGTCCCTTCCAATACACGCTTTACAATTATCGGACTTAATATTGCGTGATTAGCAATTACAAGATCAATTCCGTGCGGAATTATTAATTTAAGGGCGCGTCCGGTTAAATTAATGTGATTTTCAATTTCCTCCTCGGTAAAATTAGAAACCTTTTTAACTTCGTAACCCTCATATTCATCCAAAACATAAACAGGGAGTAAATTATCAATCGGAGGAACAATTACCCTCAGTTTGCCATTTTCAGGTTTGTTTTCGGGGATTTCACTTAAATCCGTATAAAACTCGTCAACAAATCCAAGACTGCCGGCGGCTCTATCCTGACAAATAACAGTAACCGCGTGACCGCTGTCTTTAAATGCTTTGGCAATATTGGCAACATAGATATTGGAGCCTGTGCCTCTAAGCAAATAACCGTGAACTAAAACAATATGAATAACAGCCTCCTAATCAAATCGTAAAAAATTATTCCAAATTTCAAAAAGTTTAAAAGTAGCTCGAACATCATTTCCGCAATAGACGGCAATTTCGTCTATTCTTCCGGCTTCATATAATTCTTTAACATCCATTCCGGTTACTCCCCTGCTTTTAGGAGATTCGATTCCAAACGCGCGGCAGTAAAAATCCAAGTTAAATTTTTTAATTAATCCGTGAAATGTTAATTCCTCCAAAAGGTCGATATGAGCTTTATGATCGAATCTGCTTCCGATGAAATTTCGCGAAGGTTTCAGTTTATTTATCGCGCTCCTTATCATCAAAAACGGCAGGTCAAATTGTCTTCCGTTAAACGAAATTATTTTTTCCGCTTTGTCCACAAACTCCCAAAAAATTTGAAGCATCTCGAATTCCGAGCAAGCTTTATATTTAATTTTCTCTTCCTCATTTTCCCATTTATTATCTTCGCCCTCAAACAAAACCAATGAAGTCTGCGCATCGGTACGCAGAAAACCGATTGAAATAACCTTGGCGGTAAAGGGATATAAACTCAAAAATCTTTTTGCTTCGTCAATTTTTTCGTTCCTTATTCCCTCGTCTTTCTCCTTTTCGGCATAACGGAGAAGGAATTCTTTTTGAGATTCGTCCAAATTATCAAAATTGAATCCAACCGTTTCAATATCAAATATCAGATTCATTTTATTCCTATTCAGAATTGTGTTTGAACTATGAATACAATATATTAAAAATAATTAAGTATAAAAACTTGAAAATTTTTATACTGCTCTCACATCCATTAATAAAAATAACACGGAGACACCTATGACAAATAACAAACTGATTTATTCATTCATGATGCTTTCCATTTTACTGTTTGGCTTTGGAACTCAATTAGCTCAGGATAAAGAAGAAAGCTGGAAAGCTTCCGGAGTAACCGGTTTAAATATTTCTCAAGTGGCGTTCAGCAATTGGACGCAGGGAGGCGATAATTCTTTATCTTATTCTATATTCGGTAATTTCGCATTGAATTATAATGAAGCCCCGTGGAAATTCACTAATTCGCTCAAAGTTTCTTTCGGAAGAACGAAATTAGGCGACGCGGAATTTAGAACAAACGATAATGAAATTTATCTTGAGAGCGTTCTCGCCTACGGAGTGGGATGGAGTGTTGATCCGTATGTAAGTAACATTGTCCGGTCGGTTCTTACAGACGGATTCGATTACGGGAAAACTCCTTTTCTGCAGAACGCGGCGTTTTTCGATCCCGGTTATATCACTCAATCTTTGGGATTTACTTTCAACAAGAGTAAAATAGTTACTACGAGATTGGGTCTGGCGTTTCAGGAAACATTTACCAACAAATTTACAAATTACGCCGACGATCCGGCAACCCCTGAAATTGAAAGTTTCAAATTCGAAACCGGTATTGAATTTGTAACCGAAGTAAAAACGCTGATAGGTGATAATTTGATGTATAAAGGCTATCTGCGGTTATTCGGACGATTTGAAGAAATTGACGTTTGGGACGTCCGCTGGGATAATACGATAACGGCAAAAATAAACGGTTTTCTTAATGTAAACTTGAACGTTCTGGTAATTTATGAAAAATTACAATCCCCTAAAACACAGGTTAAAGAAGCCTTGCAATTAGGTTTCACTTATACTTTATTTTAAAAAGAAGGAGGAAATAAATGGATATTCAATATATTTCAGAATTTGTAAAATCTTGGGCGATAATAAACGGAATGAATCTTATCGCCGCGCTTGTAATTTTCATTATCGGTAAAATTATAGCCGGATGGTTAAAAAGAATCTCGCTGAAAATATTCGATAAATTGAAAATTGATATAACTCTCGGGAAATTTTTGAGCAATGTTGTTTACGCTTTGATATTCGCTTTTGTAATAATAATGGCGCTTGGCAGATTAGGAGTAGAAACGAATTCTTTAGTCGCTATTTTGGGCGCGGCGGGATTAGCCGTTGGATTCGCGCTGCAGAGTTCTCTTTCAAATTTTGCCGCCGGAATTATGCTGCTGTTCTTCCGCCCAATAAAAGTAGGAGATTATATCGAAGCCGGGGGAACTTCCGGTACTGTTGAGGAAGTGCATATTTTTTCGACGAAACTCAAAACTCCCGACAACAAAATAATATTCGTTCCCAACGGAGCTATTACGAGTGGGAATATTGTTAATTATTCCATGGAGCAGACAAGAAGAGTGGATATGGCTTTCGGAATCGGTTATGCGGATGATATTAAAAAAGCCAAGGATGTTCTTTACAGAATTTTGAGCGAAGACGACAGAATATTAAAAGACCCTGCGCCCTTAATAGCGATATCAGAACTGGCGGACAGCAGCGTTAATTTTGCCGTTCGCCCATGGGTGAACAAAGAAAATTACTGGGGCGTTTATTTTGATACATTGGAAAAAGTGAAACTCGAATTCGATAAGGAAAACATTTCCATTCCTTTCCCGCAAACGGACGTTCA
>CAYNUJ010000106.1:0-10210 GCA_964400095.1 uncultured Melioribacteraceae bacterium | reverse complement strand
AATTAAAGATTGAAGGTCAATTTTTCTGTAAATAGGCAAATAATTATTTAATTTGAGGCTTCCTTTATCCAATTGACTCAAAGATCCCTTGTAATTTCCGGATATAAAATGAAAACACCCGACGGAAATTTGAACCATTCCCTGAAAGAAAAGGCGGTCTTCTTTACGGCATTCCATCCATATCTCCTCGAAAAAGTCGTGGGCTTGGAAGAACTCGCAGTCGTTAAACAACTCTATGCCGAGATTCAAATCCGGCTCGGTATTCATATTACCATCCGCCGCTCGCGCCGCCGCCTCCGAATCCGCCTCCGCCGCCGGAGAACCCGCCGAAACCTCCGCCTCCGCCGCTCGAACGTCCGCCTCCGAATCCGCCGAGACTTCCCATTAGCAGTAAAGCTCCCAATCCGCCGCCGCGTCCCCTTGAAAAGAGACTGAAAACGATGAACATAATAATGTAGAAAATAAACCCGTAGCCTTTCTTTTTCTCCCGCCGGTCTTCTTTGCGCTCGTTGACGTATTCGCCGTTAACGGCTTGAACAATCGCTCTCAAGCCGGAAATAATTCCGTTGTAATATTCGCCCCTTTTAAAATAGGGAGCCAATTCGTTTCGGATAATGGAACTCGCCATCGCGTCCGGAAGAGCGCCTTCCAATCCGTATCCGACTTCAATCCGCATTTTTTTATCCGCTTTGGCTATAAGCAGAAGAATGCCGTTGTCTTTTCCTTTAGCGCCTATTTTATTCTTCTCCGCCGCGTCTATGGCGTACATTTCGATTGGATATCCTTCGAGCGAGTTGATCATCAGCACGACTATTTGAGTTGAAGATTCTCTATCGAACTGTCTCAAACTCTTCTCGAGATTATCCGCTTCCCGCGCGGAAAGAGTTCCCGTTAAGTCGTTTACGTAACGGCGGATTTCCGGAATTTTCGGCTGGGCGATAATTCCGGATACCAAAATGAAGCACAATATTAATGTTATTTTTTTAGTCAAAATAAATCCGCTTAAAATTTAACCTTAGGCGCGTTTTCGCTTCCCGCTTGAGATTTGAAATATTGTTTAGCCGTGAATCCGCCGAAGTTCGCAACAAAATTAGCGGGGAATTTTCTGATGGCTGTATTATACTGCTGAACGGCTTGGTTGAATTTTCTTCTTTCGACGGAAATTCTGTTTTCCGTTCCTTCAAGCTGAGCTTGAAGCTGCAGAAAATTTTCGTTCGCTTTTAACTGCGGATAATTTTCAACAGCAACGAGCAGCCGTGAAAGCGCTCCGCTTAATTTATCCTGAGCCTGCTGAAATTGCGCGAACGCTCTCGGATCGCTCAGCATTTCGGGCGAAATATTTATTTGTCCCACTTTAGCTCTCGCTTCGGTAACCGCGGTATAAGTTTCTTTCTCGAAATTAGCCACGCCTTTAACCGTTTCAACTAAATTGGGAACAAGATCTGCGCGACGCTGATATTGGTTCTCAACCTGGCTCCAACCTTCAGTTACTTTTTCGTCGAGTGTTACAAGTTTATTGTAAGTCCCGGTAAAAGAACTGATAATTAAAAAAATAATTACGACAATTCCAATGCCTATAATTAGTCCCTTTTTCATTCACATCCTCCTAAATTAATTTGTCAAACTTCTTGTCGGGGCGGGAATTTTACCGCCTCTTCTTACAAATTTTTCTACGTTCAAATGCCGCACGCTCATCACCGGCGCTTTGCCGAGCAGACCGCCGTAATCTACGTAATCTCCCACATCTTTGCCAACTGCGGGAATAATTCTGACCGCCGTGGTTTTATCGTTAATAATTCCGATAGCGCTTTCGTCGGCTATAATTCCGGCGAGAGTTTCCGCGGAAGTTTTCCCCGGCACGGCAATCATATCCAATCCAACGGAACAGACCGAAGTCATCGCCTCCAATTTTTCAATAGAAAGATTTCCGGCTTCAACCGCGCGTATCATTCCGATATCTTCGCTTACGGGTATGAACGCTCCGCTCATACCGCCTACTGAAGTGGAAGCCATTAATCCCGCTTTTTTAACTGAATCGTTCAACATCGCCAAAGCCGCGGTGGTTCCCGGAGCGCCGATATCCTCGAGACCCATTGCTTTTAATATATCTCCCACGCTGTCGCCTTCGGCGGGAGTGGGAGCGAGAGAAATATCAACAATTCCGAAAGGAACGCCGTGCCTTTTTGCCACCATTCTGCCGAGCAATTCTCCGGCTCTCGTAATTTTGAAAATAGTTTTCTTAATTATTTCAGCCAGTTCGTTCATATTTACCTGCCCGGCGCTTTTAATCGCGTCGAGCACCACTCCGGGTCCGCTTATTCCGACGTTCAAAGTTATTTCAGGTTCCGAAATGCCGTGGAAAGCTCCCGCTACAAAAGGATTATCTTCCACCGCATTGGCGAATACAACGAGTTTCGCGCATCCAACCGAATCGTTATCGGCGGTTAAACGCGCGGTTTCTTTAATTGTTTCCGCCATCATCATTACGGCGTCCATATTTATTCCGGCTTTGGTTGAAGCGACATTCACGCTTGACGTAACCCGCTTCGTATTTGCCAAAGCGGTCGGAATGGATTTAATCATCTCAATTTCGGCGTTGGTAAATCCTTTCTGAACCAGCGCGGTATATCCGGCGAGATAGTCGATACCTATTTCCGCCGCGGCTTTGTCCAATGTTTCCGCAATCTGCACAAATTCCTCGGAGTTTGCCGAACCGAACGGAATTGATATCGGCGTTACGGAAATTCTTTTATTGGCGATTGATATTCCGAATTGATTCTCCACATCGTTAGCGTATTGTACATGGTTCTTGCCGAATCTTAAAAGCTTATCGTAAATTTTCTGCTTTGTAACTTCTATGTTGCGGTCAACGCAGTCCCGCAGACTTATACCCAGCGTAACGGTGCGGATATCGAAATGCTCGATCTCCGTCATTTTAATTGTTTCAAGTATCTCTTCAAATTCGTAAGGCATCGCATTCTCCCAAAATAAAAATTAGAGTTTTAAAATATCCATCCAATCATCCAATCTTCCAATCATCCAATCTTCAGTCCATTCATCCATTTATATTCTATGCATAAACTTAAACACATCCTCATGCTGCAGATATATTTTCACTTTCAGTTTACTGGCAATAGCGTTCATTTCTTCCTGAAGAGATTTCAAATCCTTTTCCGAATTTGTAATATCGATAATCATTATCATTGTATAAAAATCGCCCATCAACTTCTGCGATATATCCTGAATGTCGCACAGCGCTTCGCTCAGAGCGGTAGTAATTCCCGATACAATCCCGGGATGATTCATTCCAAAGGATGTAAGAATAACTCTCCCGGAATCTCCGGATGGAGCGGTAGTTAAGGACTGCTCGTTAAGATTGCCGATAGCGGAAGCGACAACTTTTTTAACCTCTTCGGGAGTGGCGTTTTCGCCTAACTGCTCTATTGCCTGCAAAGTTAATTTCCTAATTTCGTCTTCGCTTAATTTCACGGTTTTTTTCCTTTGTAATTTTTCATTAAATATCCATACGCATTATTATAAATTTCAACGTTCTTTTCAACGGCAAATTTCTCCGCGTTCTGATAATTTCCTCTGTAGAATCGGAACCAGAGCAGATCCGCTGTAATCACTCCGTCGAAAACACGCTCCGCCATGAATGCGTTTACGGTTACATATCCCCAAAGAATATTCCAGCCGAGGGACATAAATCCGGAAAGATAATTCCCGGTATAAAATTGTCCCGCGCCCGGTACAATATAAGAAATTAACTTCGTAATTGTAACCGGAAATTCTTCATTAATTACATTGCCGCACAATTCGGCGAGTTCTTCGTTTCCCGACTTTTTGAATATTAAGGAGGCTTTATCCCACTTTTTATCGAACATATACGTCCAGCCGAGCCAGTAATTTAGTTCGTCCGAATACTTACCGCGCTTAAATTCTTTTCCCGCGGATGCAATGAGCGAAAAAGCGTTTGATAATGTTCCCCGCAAAATATTACATCTTATTATCTGTGTCGTTAATTCAAAAACGCTCTTTTTATCCGGAGCGAATGTAAGCGCTTTGCCGAAATACAAAATTGCTTCATCCAATTTAAGTCCGGCTTTATAACTTTTTCCGATACTGAAATTAGTTTTAAACGCGAACCGGTTTTCGGAATCGAAAAATTGCAAACGCTTGTATTCCGTAACCGCGTCGAAATATCTGCCGCTTTCAAAAAGAGTGTCTGCGGAGTTCAATAATTCCTTAAGCGAAGTCTGCGCTTTAAGCGATAGAGCAAAAGTAAAAGTTAATATGAAAATTATTCCGATTCTCATTTATGAAATACCGAGGTGTTATTGTCGAAATAATTTTCTTCTTTAACAAAATTAAAAAGTTCCTTTTCGTATTCCGCGTCCGTTTTGGCGTTGTAAAGTCTCGCCGAAACAATAGAGCCGTAGATGTTTCCCCCGTGGAAAAGTCCGGTTAATCCGGCGAACAGCCATGCGCGGAATGTATGTCCCGCCCGGAAATTATCGTAAGTTAAGTAGCCTAAAACCGAAGTAAAAATAAACGCCGTTATGCCGTCGCCGTAATCTTCGTTATAAATTTTGCCCAAACCCGGAATCGCCGCCGAAAGTATTCCCGCGGTTGTTTCGTCTTTATATCCGGGATATTTTTTTCGATAATAGTAATTTTCCATTTTCTCCCGTATATCCGGCTCAAAAGCCGCGATGAAATTAACGGAGTCGGGCAGAGTTTGAGACCACAATATTTGGGAGACATAATAAAGGGATAAAACCGCGCCCCTGCCGTTTTCGGGAACGTATCTCTTTCTTTCAAACTCATTTTTCAATTGCGTTCCGCCGCCTTTGATAAAATATGTTTTGAATAGCTCAATTTTCGCGCGTTTTTTCAGCGGACTGTTGAACGCGAGCGATTTAAGATAATCCTCCGCTTCCGAATACCTTTTCATTTCTCTTAATGCGAGCGACATCTTGAGAAGCATTGTATCGTTTCCGTGAGTTTTGAGGTAAGCGGAGTATTCGTCGAAAGCCCTCAAATAATCCTTCTGCCGGTAAAGATAATCGCCGAATTTCAACCGGTTAGCCGCGGAAAAGAAATCTATTTTTTCCTGAGGAAATAAATTTGAAGATAATATCAGCGCGAGTAAAATCGTTGTGATTTTATTCGGCATTGAGGAAATTGAGATATGTTTTTTCCAAATTTTCGGCATCTAAAGTGTAAAGAAAAACGGGGTCGTAAAGCTTGCCCGATTTATGCTTCGGATATTTATTAAAGTTCTTAAAAATATTAGTATCTCTTGTAAATCTATCTGCAAACATAAGTAATCCTTGTAAAAAATTCGTCTCTTTAACCGAAAGAACAAAAAATCTTGAACAGCTCGGATAAAAAGGGCAGTTATCTCCGTCGTGGTCGGATATTAAAAAAGCGTATCCGTTCCTTACGGCTGTAAGAATTTCCATTCCGGAATTAGAGTTATCGTAAAGCCTTGTTGAGTAATAAGGGCTTTTTATTTTGAAATCCGGTTCTTTTGCTTCCCATCTCTCCCAATCGGACTGCGCGTTCAAACCGAGTGAAATTAAAAATAAAAGGGCTAGAGTTTTCACAACTCCAGCCCCAATTTTTTCATTTGCGCTTTCATAGCCAGAATTCCGTATGTGGCGTTCCTACAGAGTTTTATTTTCCCGTCAATCAGAATATCCCCGTCGTCGGCGGTTGTAATATTTTTAACGTTAATATCCCGCTTAATATTTTTGTAATCTTCATGATTTATAATATCGGCAAGATCAACTTTGCCTTTCATGCCGTCGGCGTATTCAACGTATAAATCCATCGGCTTTTCAAAGCCTGCTTTCAAAACAATATTCATAATTAGCCTTTAAGCAATTGTCGGGAAATAATAACTTTTTGAATTTCCGAAGTGCCTTCGTAAATTTCCGTGATTTTTGCGTCCCTCAGATACCGTTCAACCAGATATTCCCTAACGTAACCGTAGCCGCCGTGAATTTGAATAGCTTCGAGCGCGTTATTAACCGCAACTTTGGAAGCGAATAACTTTGCCATCGAGGCTTCTTTTACGTAATCCTTTCCGGCGTCTTTTAAAGCAGCCGCTTGAAAAGTAAGCAGTTTAGCCGCTTCCAAATTAGTAGCCATATCGGCGAGTTTAAATTGAATTGACTGATGATTAGCGAGTTCGGTTCCGAAAGTTTTTCTTTCTTTAGCGTATTTAACCGCCGCTTGGAAAGAAGCTTCGGCAATTCCGCACGCTTGAGAAGCGATTCCGTATCTGCCTCCGTTAAGCGTGTTCATGGCAAAGTTGAATCCTTTGCCGACTTCCCATAAAACATTTTCTTCTGGCGCTCGAACGTTATCGAATAAAAGCGAGCACGTATCGGAACTCTTGATGCCGAGTTTGTCTTCCTTTTTACCGTGGGTGAATCCCTGCCAGCCTTTTTCAACTAAGAATGCGGTAATTCCTTTGTGTCTTTTTGCGCTGTCCGTCTGAGCCATTACGATGTAATAATCGGCGGAAAGTCCGTTAGTTATCCAATTTTTCATGCCATTAAGAATCCAGTGGTCTCCGTCTTTAACGGCGGAAGTCTGCTGATGCGTCGCGTCGCTGCCGGCTTCGGGTTCCGAAAGCGCGAACGCTCCAAGTTTATCTCCGCGCGCCAGAGGTTTCAAATATTTTTCCTTAATATAGTCCGAACCCCATCTTTCCAATCCGAATGTTACAAGAGAATTGTTTACAGACATAATAACGCCGACGGAGGCGTCGACTTTGGATATTTCCATCATCGCCAAGCAGTAGCTTACGGTATCCATTCCAGCGCCGTCGTATTCCGGCGAAACCATCATACCCATAAATCCCAATTCGCCCAATTTTTTAACTATTTCGGTGGGGAATTCGCATGTTTTGTCCCGTTCGACCGACGTAGGGGCAATCTCCTTTTCGGCGAACTCTCTTGCTGTTTCTTGAATCATTAACTGTTCTTCCGTAAATTCAAATTTCATCTGTTTCCTCATAATTTATCAATAAAAGAAAATTCTTCCTTATTGAAACTATGAAAGAAGTGTAAATTTTCAAAATAGTAATTGATTTATATGTAATTAAATTAACAAATACCCTATACTTTATTCCCCCTATACCCCTATTCCCCCCATACCTTCACCATCCTTGTCTCTCCCGTGATTCATATCACAAACAGCAATCTGCTATTGTTATTTTTATAACTTATCAATAAATTAAAATTCAAAATGATATCATTTTTTGCTTAATCAGCATTCTAGTATAAATTTCCGGTCGATTTTAATAGATGATTTAGTCAATCAATTCAATTGTATTTCAATAATTTACCTCTAATAATTATTAGGAGAAACAGTCGCATGAGAAAAATACATATACAGTTAAATTTATTTTTCGTGTTATTTATTCTTCAAGGAGTTATCCTTGGTCAAGCGTTCCAGCCGAAAGTAGATTTCGGAGGAGCTTCGCAGCCGTTTAATATTATTGCCGTCGATCTAAACGGCGACGGTATTAAGGACGCGGCAATAGCAAATTTGGGAACCAGCTCGGTTTCGGTTTTCGTAAATATAACTTCTCCGTCGGACAGCCTTCCAAGATATGGTAAAAGACAAGATTTTACTACCGGACTAGCTTCTTCGGGCGTTGCGTCTGCGGATTTCAATATGGACGGGTTGAACGATCTCGCGGTAGTCGGTTCAATCGGAAATATTGTTTCCGTTCTGCTGAATACGACTAATATAGGAGATACAACCGTTGCGTTTGCAAGTCAAACGGATTTAGTTACCGGCAGTACTCCGTATGCAATTACCGCCGCGGATTTTAATTTGGACGGCATACCAGATTTAGTAGTCACAAATTCGGCGGATAATTCCGTTTCGGTATTTTTAAATACAACCGCACCTGGCGCCGCGGGTATTTCTTTCAGCGCGAAAACCGACTTTACTTCCGGAAGCGCTCCTTATGCAATTATAGCTGATGATTTTAACGGCGATTATATTTCCGATATTGCGATTACAAATTTCGGAGACAACACAATTTCAATTTTTATAAACGGAACCGCTCCGGGCGGCGCGACGCCGAACTTTTCCGCGAAGCAGGATTTTGCAACCGGCAAGGGTCCGGCTTCGATAGCCGCTGCGGATATCGACGGAAACGGTACGTTGGATTTTGCCGTGGCGAATAAATCGGATAATTCCTTTTCGCTTTTAAAGAACACAACCGCGCCCGGTAATTCAACTCTATCGTTGAGCGCGAAAGTTGACAGTTCTACCGGCGGTACTCCCACTTCAATTCTGCTGCGGGATATAAGCGGCGACAGTAAAGTTGACGTTATAGTTACGAACGCCGCGGACAGCTCGGTTTCCGTATTTTTAAACAGCGCGTTCCCCGGCTCGCCGAATTTTCAATTCTCCGCTTCAAAAAGTTTTGCAACCGGAACCGGTCCGGCTTCCGTTGCTGTAGTGGATATTAATAGAGACGGCAGAGGCGATTTGATTACGGCTAATGCCGCGGACAGCTCTTTCTCGGCAATGTTTAACGATACTTACACGTTTTTGCAGAATATGGCGCTTTCCGGTAAATTCGTTTATTCTACTCACGGAAACAGCTCGGCGATTGCAAGCGGAGATTTGAACGGGGACGGCAGACCGGACCTTGCGGTTAGCAATTGGGACAGCAGTTCCGTTTCTGTTTTTATGAACACAACTCCTTTCGGAGCGGAGATTCCCTATTTCAGCGCGAGAGCCGATTACAAAATTGTTGACACCGGCTCCGATGTGGAAATAGGCGATATCAATAACGACGGTAAACCCGATTTGGTCGTTACTAATTGGGCGGACAGCGTATCGGTTCTAATTAATAAAACAAAACTCGGAGATTCTTCCTCGGCGTTCATGAAGCCGGTTAATTTTAATACCGGTTTTCAAGCCGGTCCAAATGCGGTGGCTATCGGCGATTTGAATTCGGACGGAAAATCGGATCTCGTATTTGCAAATCAATTTCCCGATGTAAACAATATTTTCCACGTGGCGGTTCTGTTTAACATTACTCCGGCTGGGGATTCGATTCCACGATTTGCGAAATATTCGGAACAGATTACCGGGGAAGGACCGCAGGATGTGGTGATTGCGGATTTTAACCGGGATTTAATTCAAGATTTCGCAATAGCGGATTTTACAAGCGGTACTATTATTGTTTTCCTCAATACCACTAAACCCGGAGACACAACCGCGGTAATCAGCGCAAAATTCGACTTTGTCACGGGGCAGGGAACAATGGGAATTGACGCTGCGGATTTGAACGGCGACGGAAATATTGACATTGCCGTTGCTAATCAGAACGGAGATAATATCGCTACGATGATGAATACTACTCCAATTGGATCGTCCACGCCGACATTTGCGAATAAAGTTACATATTCGGGAGAATTCGGACCGAACTCGATGAATATTCACGACATTGACGGCGACGGCAAACCGGAACTTATTGTGACGAACAGCAGCGCTAAGAATGTATTCTCAATTTTCTTTAACGGCTGGTCTATTGAAAACTTCGAGCCGTATTTTGGAGATATGACAAGTTACGACGCCGGCGAATTACCGATTTCAATTGCCGTTGCAGATATAAACGGCGACGGTTTGAAAGATTTTGTAACTGCCGACCAAAATGGGAATACAATTTCGGTTCGTTTGAATAGCTCTATTTTTGTAGAAGTTAAAAACAATTCTGAATTACAGCCGGAAAAATTTGTCTTATATCAAAATTATCCGAATCCCTTTAATCCGAGCACGACAATTAAATATAAAATGGCGAATTTCGGTAAAGTTTCTATTAAAATATACGACCTACTCGGTAGAGAAGTCGCTAAATTGGTTGACGAGTACAAACCTTCCGGAGAATATTCAGTGAACTTCGACGCCTCAAAATTAAGCAGCGGCGTTTATTTCTACCGCGTCCATAGCGGTAATATTTTGCAGACAAGGAAGATGATGCTTCTCAAATAATTAAGAATAAACAATTAGAATTAAGCCGGACGGAAGTTCGGCTTTGTTTATTTACCATTAAATACTCGTTTTATCTTTCGGTAAATTGCACGGAGTTCCACGGAGAAGGCACGGAGAAACACAGAAGATTGAAAAAATTGATGAAAGCTCTAAAGACGTTCTTTGTATGTGCGGTCTG
>CAYNUJ010000105.1:0-10245 GCA_964400095.1 uncultured Melioribacteraceae bacterium | reverse complement strand
ACAGCTTGTAGGGAAAAATGTTAAAAATCCCGGCGTTACCCGCATTGCCGGCGGCTGGGCAATGATGTTTCTCCTTTTTACTATTGTCGGCGCTGCGTCTTCTTTGTTCGAGGAAAAGCAGGAAGGCTCTTTAAGGAGGCTTCTCTGTATGCCGGTTAAACGCTCCCAAATTCTGTGGAGCAAGTATATCTATTCCATTCTGCTTGGAATAGTTCAATTGTTTATCATGTTTCTAATTTCATGGCTTTTATTCGATGTGGATATTTTCTCGAATTTCATCAATCTTTTTATTATGATAACCGCTTCGGCAATGGCGGCGGTTTCATTCGGTATGTTAATTACGTCGTTCGCAACAAGCCTTAGTCAGGCAAACGGCGTCGCCACTCTTATTATTCTCGTTATGTCGGCTATCGGGGGTTCCTGGTTCCCGATTAGTCTTTTACCCGATTGGATGCAGACTTTTTCAAAAATGACTATCGTTTATTGGTCGGTTGAAGGATTTCTTCAGGTATTATGGCGCCAGGCGGATTTCTCGGCGATAGTGATAAATGTGATCATCCTTGTTTCCATTGCTTTTGTCGTTAATTTTTATTCCATTGTGAGAATCAGAAAAGGGAAAATATTTAATTGAACGATTATATTATTGAAATATCCGGACTTAGTAAAACTTATAAAGACGCTTTCGGAACAAAAAAAGTAGAAGCTCTTAAATCGGTTTCTCTAAATATTCCGCGGGGAGTTATTTTCGGTCTTTTAGGACCAAACGGCGCGGGTAAAACCACATTAATTAAAATACTGCTTGGAATTACCCGCTTTTCATCGGGAGAAATAAAACTTTTTGATTCGTCTCCTCATGATTACGCCCTTAGAAAAAGAGTAGGCTATCTGCCTGAAAATCATAAATTCCCCGAATACCTTACCGGTTATCAGATGATGAAATTCTACGGCGAGCTTTATAATTTATCCGGCGATTTTTTAGAGAGGGAAATCGAACGAAATCTCAAGTTAGTGAAAATGCTTAAATGGAGAAACACTAAGCTGAAAAAATATTCCAAAGGAATGCTGCAGAGAATCGGTCTGGCTCAAGCTATGCTCCATAATCCCGATCTCATAATTTTGGACGAACCGACGGACGGAGTTGATCCGATTGGGCGGAAAGAGATTCGCACGATTTTGCTGGAATTGAAGAATTCGGGGAAAACGATCTTTGTTAACAGTCACCTATTAAGCGAGGTGGAAATGATTTCAGACAGCGTCGCTATTTTGAATAAAGGCGAACTTATATTTAACGGCAGCGTTGACGATTTGACCACCGACGGCAGTCAATTCGAAATTCATACCGATAAGGAAATTGACGATAATATTAAATTGAAACTAACCGGCTTCGATTTTGAATTAGCCGCTCCGAAAAAAATATTGTTGAAAACTTCGGATGAGAATAATCTTAACCGCTTCATTGATATTTTGCGGGAAAACAATTTTAATTTACAGACCGTTTCGCCGGTTAAAAACAACTTGGAAGATAAATTTATCTCTCTTATTGACAGGGTGGAGAACAAATAATGCGGAATATTTTCATTATATCTAAATATACATTTAAAGAAGCTCTTTCGAGAAAAGTGTTCCTGACGTTTTTCGGTATCACAACATTTATGCTGTTGATATTCGCCGTTATTTTTTCCACTTCGAATATAACAGATTTAGTCGGCGCGATAAAGATAAATTCGAAAGTAGGAGATAATGTTACAAATCAATTATTAAACGGCATCAAGCTTATATTGATAACCCCTTTATTCGGCGGAGGAATTTTTCTCTCAATTTTTTCTGCCTCCGGATTCATACCGAAAATGCTCGAAAAAGGTTCAATCGAAATTATTCTTTCAAAACCGGTTTCCCGCGCTCAATTGCTTATCGGCAAATTTGCCGGCGTTACTTCAATGGTATTTGCCAATGTCGCTTACGGCGTATTGGGCTTCTATTTAATGTTCGGCATAAAATTTCAAATTTGGAATCCGGAATTTCTGATTACCGCTCTCACAATTACTCTTGCATTTTGCACGCTGTTTTCTCTAATTATTTTAATCGGAATTTTAACTCGTACGTCGCTTCCGGCAATGATGCTTTCGTATTTGATTTTCTTTATATTTTCTCCGGTGTTATACGGTAGAGCCGGATTGGAAATGTTTTACGAAGGAAATGTATTGCCATTGATAGCCGAAATATTTTATTATATTCTGCCGCGGACAGCCGAATTGGGAGAATTAACAACCCTGTATGCCGGCGGCGGTTCTATTATAGATTATTCTTCAATTATCCATTCGGTTGTTTACGTTATTCTCATACTTTCCTCGTCGGTTATCATTTTTAATAAAAAAGATTTCTAATTAGAGGTCTTATAATCTAATTTTAGCTATTTTTGATGGTATGGATTTTGTTATTTTTTGCAGTTTGCGAATTATAAATTAGGGTTTAAAATGTCTGACGAAAAATTAAAATTGGAAGACCTTATCTCCGATGTAAAAAAGAGCGAAGGGGATGACAGAATTGACTGCGTCGCTATTATCGGCGCGGGAGTAATGGGAAGAGGAATTGCAGAAACAGTAGCCTCTGCGGGAATTGATGTTCTGCTCGTCGAAAAGAACGAAGATTCGGCTACGCTAGCCAAAGAGGAATTACTTAGCGCTATGAAACACGAAATAACCCGCTGGGCAATGACCGAAGGCGAGATGAAATCAATTTTAAACAGAATTAAATGGACTGTTAAATTGGAAGATGTAAAAGAAGTGGATATCATTATTGAAGCGGTTGCCGAGCATCTTCCTTTAAAAGAAAAGATTTTCAAAAAAATTGACGCAATTGCAAATGAAAACGCCATTTTTGTTTCTAATACTTCCACTCTCTCTTTATCCAAAATTGCAGAAGTAACTAATAGACCGGATAAAATTATCGGGATGCATTTCTTAAATCCTGTTCCGAAGGTAACTTTAGTGGAAGTAATCAAAGCAATAAAAACTTCAGACAAAACGGTAAAAATTATTAAAGATTTTGCGGGTAAAATCGGAAAAACTCCTGTGGAGGTTTATGAGTATCCCGGATTTGTAACCACGCGCGCTATTGTTCCGCTGCTTAACGAAGCTATGTATATTTTGCTCGAAGGAGTTTCTACGGCGATAGATATCGATACGGCGATGAAGCTGGGATATGAATTCAAATCCGGTCCGCTTGAAATGGCTGACGCGATGGGTTTAGACGAAGTTTTAATGTGGATGGAACAGTTGTGGAACACTCTCGGAGAACCGAGATACAGACCTTGTCCAATTCTGCGCAAAATGGTTCGCGACGGCAAACTCGGTAAAAAAACAGGCGAAGGATTTTTTAAATACGATTCGAATGGAAGAATAATTAGTTAAGATTGGACGGAAAAATGAAAGTATTAGTTCTAAATTGCGGCAGCTCGTCAATAAAATATCAGATGATCGAGACTTCCAACCGCGCTGTACTTGCGAAAGGATTAGTCGAAAGAATCGGGATGAGCAGCGCCGTGCTTATTCATAATCCTTACGGACGGGAAAAAATTAGAATTGTCGGTGAAATATTAGACCACACAATTGCGATAGAATATGTAATCGCGGTTCTGCTAAGTCCAAACCACGGAGTGATTAAGGATAAATCGGAAATTAACGCGGTGGGTCATCGTGTAGTTCACGGCGGGGAAACTTTTACAGGCTCGGTATTAATTACAAACGAAGTAATGAAAGCATTGAAAGATAACATAGAATTGGCTCCGCTTCATAATCCTCCGAATATTATGGGTATTGAAGCGTGTAAAGCTCATCTGCCGGATACTCCTCAATGCGGAGTGTTCGATACGGCATTCCACGCATCTATGCCTCCTCACGCGTTTCTTTACGGCTTGCCGTACGAATTGTATAAACGGCACAAAATTAGGCGTTACGGCTTCCACGGAACGTCTCACAGATACGTCTCTCACCGCGCCGCCCAACTGATGAACAGAAGATTGGAAGATATGAAAATTATCACTTGTCATCTCGGCAACGGCGCAAGCATAGCGGCAATTGACGGCGGTAAGTCGGTTGATACAAGTATGGGATTCACACCATTGGAAGGATTGCTGATGGGAACGAGATCCGGCGATATGGACCCGGCGTTAGTAACTTATATTATGGGAAAGGAAGAACTCTCGATCTCCGAAATGAACACGCTTCTTAATAAGCATTCCGGTTTTATCGGCGTAAGCGGGGAAAGTTCCGATATGCGCGAAATTGAGAACGCCGTGCGCGAAGGACATAAAAGAGCCAAGTTGGCGTTCGATATTTTTACATACAGAATAAAAAAATATATCGGTTCTTATTCAGCCGCGATGGGCGGATTGGACGTTCTGATTTTTACAGGCGGAATAGGGGAGAACTCTTCTTTAGTTCGCCGGGATGTATGCGCGAATCTCCGGTTCCTCGGCATTGAACTTCATCCGAAACTTAACGAAAGCGCAACCGGCGAAGCGGAACTCTCTTCGGTATCTTCCAAAGTGAAAGTTCTGCGGATACCTACAAATGAAGAACTGGTTATTGCTCTGGACACAGCCGAAATAGTCGGCTCGCAATTGCGCAGATCCGAAGCGGGACATAAAAGGGAAGACGGACGGATTGAATTTAATTAACAGATTTAGAGGAAGACAATGGAATTAGGAATAAAAAATAAAGTAGCGCTTGTTACGGCTTCCAGCAAAGGAATAGGAAGAGCGGTGGCGGAAAACTTGATAAGCGAAGGCGTAAAAGTTTCCATTTGTTCTTCGAATCGCGAAAATTTAGATAGAGCGGCAAATGAAATCGCGGCTGTTTTCGGCACGGAACCTTTATCTATTTTATGCGATTTAAATAAACCCGAAGACCTGGAGAACACAGTTAAAGTTGTTGAAGAAACTTACGGCAGTATCGATATACTGGTGAATAATTGCGGCGGACCTCCTCCGGGATTTTTTGAGGACTTAAATGAAGATCAGTGGGAATTTTCCTACAATCAAGTTTTAATGAGCGCGGTCAGACTCGTAAAACTCGTGGTCGGAAAGATGAAAAAAAATCGCTGGGGAAGAATAATAAACATTACTTCTCTTTCGGTTAAACAGCCTGTTGAGAATTTAATTCTATCAAATACTTTTAGAACCGGATTGACGGCGTTCTCCAAAACAATCAGCAATCAATTAGGGAAGTATAATATTACCGTCAATACAATCGCTCCGGGATACACGCTTACGGCAAGATTATACGAACTCGCCGTAGAGGAATCGAAAAGAACGGGAAGATCCCACGAGGAGGAGCTCGCTTTAATGGCTTCCAAAGTTCCTATGGAACGGTTGGGCAAACCTGAAGAAATTGCCGCGTTGGCGGCGTTCCTCTCTTCGGAAAATGCCGCTTACATCACCGGAACAACTATTGCCGTTGACGGCGGCGTGATAAAATCCACGCTTTAAGAAATTTTAGAGATTTCCTCATAAAAAGGGGACTGAATGATTAGAGAAATAAATCTGGAAATACGTCCGCAGTTCATTTTCAATAACGAACATATTAAAAAAACGGCGGCTTCCGCCATAAATGTAAATCCGGCTGAAATTACCGCCCTGCAGGTTATGCGCCGTTCAATTGACGCTCGGCGAAAGCCCGTTTACAGGTTGAAAGTGATTGCCTTTATAAACGAACAGCCAATATCCGAAAAACCCGTATTTCAATTCAAAAATGTTTCCAAAGCCGAAAAAGTGATAATTGTAGGAAGCGGTCCCGCCGGATTATTTGCCGCTCTCCGTCTGCTGGAATTAGGTTTGCAGCCCGTAATAGTGGAGCGGGGCAAAGATGTGCGGAGCAGAAGGAGAGATTTGAAAGCTATTCAAAGGGAGCACATTGTTGATCCAGATTCAAATTATTGTTTTGGCGAAGGCGGAGCAGGCGCATACAGCGACGGGAAACTTTATACGCGCTCCAAAAAACGCGGCAGCGTAAATCGCATATTAAATTTGCTCCATTATCACGGAGCCGCCGACGATATTCTGATTGATTCGCATCCGCACATCGGGTCTAATAATCTGCCGAAAATAATTCAAAAAATTAGAGAAACAATATTAGGCGGCGGGGGACAAATCCTTTTTAACAAAAGAGTTACGGACTTGCTGATAAAGGACGGAAAAATTGCGGGAGTTGTCGCTAATAACGACGAAGAGATACCCGGCAGAGCGGTAATTTTGGCTGTTGGGCATTCTGCGCGTGATATATTTTACATGCTCCGGGATAAAGGCGTATCTTTGGAGGCAAAACCGTTCGCGATGGGCGTAAGAGTGGAACATCCGCAGTCTTTAATCGATTCGATTCAATATCATACCAAAAACCGGCATCTTAATCTCCCCGCTTCAAGCTACAATTTAGCCTGCGAAGTTGATAAAAAAGGCGTTTATTCCTTCTGTATGTGCCCTGGAGGAATAATTATTCCGGCTTCCACCGCTCCGGGAGAATTAGTTCTTAACGGAATGTCGGTTTCAAAAAGAAATTCGCCCTTTGCAAACGCGGGATTGGTAGTCTCTATTACTAAGGAAGATTGGATAGATTATAAGGAGCACGGCAGTTTAGCAGGATTGGAATATCAGAAATCCTTAGAAAAACTTGCTTTTGAAATCGGAGGATGCACACAATCCGCTCCAGCTCAGAGAATAACAGATTTTACATCAGGAATATTATCTTCCTCGCTTCCCAAGTCTTCTTATATTCCTGGAACGGTAAGCGCTCCGTTGCACGAATTATTGCCGAAAAATATAACGGATAGATTGAAAAAGGGACTTTTTCAATTCGGGAAGAAAATGCACGGTTATTTTACCGAAGAAGCTCAAATTCTCGCGGCGGAAACCAGGACGAGTTCTCCGGTCAGAATTCCGCGTGAGCCGCTCAATAAAATGAATCCGCAAATAGAGGGTCTATTCCCTTCAGGCGAAGGGGCGGGCTATGCGGGCGGAATTGTATCGGCTGCTATTGACGGAGAAAAATGCGCAGAAGGCGTATGCAATTATTTGAGAGTCGGTTAATATTTTTCAGGTTCAACGTGTATTGTCGATTCAAAACCGAATTTGCTTTTAATTTGATTTTCGACAAGAGTGGCTAAATTATGAGTATTGTAAAGAGATTCATTCTTCGGAAATTTAATATGAAAAGTTAATTCTATATGCTTTCCATATTGATGCATGTGAAAATGATGCGGTCTGTGGCGTTCTATTCCGTGCTCCTCACAAATATCTTTTATTTCTCTTATTAATTCCTCATTAAGACTTTTGCCCAGAATAGGGGAAGCGGATTCATGGAATATTTCATAAGCGGCGTATAAGATCAATAAAGCGACAATATTTCCCAGCGCGCCGTCAATCCACCAGAAATAATCTCCGAGCAATATTCCAATCAATATTAACCCCGAAGATATCGCGTCTGTTCTATGATGCCAAGCGTCGGCTTTCAAAATATTCGAGTCCATCTTTCCGCTCGCCCAGTAAGCGAATTGAGCCAGTAATTCTTTGCTCAGCAATGAAATTACGGTTACGATTATAGCTATTGAACCGAACTCAACGCTTTCTCGGTTTATTAATTTTGAAGTTGAATCAATTATGAATTTTAATCCTATTATTGCCAGAATAACAGAGATTACGATCGATGCGATATGCTCCGCCTGTCCGTGTCCGAACGGATGCTCCTTGTCGGCTTCTTTATCGGCTACTTTAACGCCCAGTAGAACAATTACGGAAGAAACAGAATCGGACAATGTATGCCAGGCGTCGGCAATGAGAGCTATTGATCCGGTGATTATTCCAGCCCAATACTTTAACGCAAAGAGTATAATATTAAAGGTAATGGAAAGCCAGCCTTCAATATATCCGAGATTGGTTCGTTTCAAAAGATATTAACTCCTAAAAATTAAAAACCAAATTTAACATTAAACCCAAATTATGCAAAAGATTTTATTGAAATAATAGATAGAAATTTTGATCATGCGCATCAAGGATTTACATGAGTTATCATCCTATTCTTCGGAAGATTTAATTCCGGTTAAATTGACTCGGAATCAATTATTTTATTCATCAGCCAGCCTAATTGAATAGTCTCTTTCCGTGTTAAACCTGAGAGCAGACCGCTGATTGCATCATTTCTGCTATTTCGTATCATTTTTAACGCTTCGTTTCCCCGCGGCGTTAATTCCAAGTAATAAAATCTTTTATCGGCAGGTGACTGCGCTTTTTCGATGAATTTTCCTTCAAACAGATTATTTAATGCGACAGTAACGGTCGGCTTCGATAAATTCAGTTTATCGGCAATTTTTGTCGGCGTGGAATTTTCCGAACCGTCGATTAACTCCAGATAGACAATCTGCTTTGCCGTCAAACCGGTTTTGGCAACTGCAAGGTCGCTGTGGATGTTAATAATTTCTACGAATCGGTTTAATTTATCGCAAACTATTTTATTTAAGTCATTATTCAATATTAATTACAATAATTAGTTAGCTAAAACTAACTAATTATAACAGAAAATAAAAATCCGAATTGTGGGCGATTCAGCAGGGCGCTCCGTTTCTAAGTCTTTGTAAGAGTTTGGATGTGTCGAATTCACCGTAACAATACAGTTCATTGTCAAGGAAAAGAGCCGGAACAATAACGATGTGCGGAGGACGTTTTTTATTTATGTCGAATACCGAAAGTGAGATATCGGAATTTGCGGCGGCTATATTTGTCAAATCTTTTTCAACTTTTATACAAGCGCCGCAATGCGGAGTAATATATAGGGTTAGCGTCATTTATTTCCTGAATTTTACACGGAATAATAATAAGCCGCGTTAAAAGGTTGTGTAAGCCGCTTTACAGAAAATAATTATTCCAACATGCTTTCGAGCGCGGAAATATCATTAATGACCAATTTACGGCGGTCAAAGTCAATTAAGCCGTTTTCCCTTAACTCGGTTAACGTGGCGTTCACTGTCTGACGCGAACATGCGGTCAACTCCGCGATATCCTGGTGTGTAAGAAACGGTTTTAAGAAAAGCTGATCCCCGATTCTCTTTCCGTGATCGGTAGCTTGTACAAGAATAAATGAAATTACCCTCTGGGATGCGTCTTTAAAAATCAATTCTTCTATTCTGCCTGAATACTTCCTTAATTTGAATCCGATGAGACGGGTGACTTTTAGGTTTAAGTCGGGACGTTTTTCAAGAAACGACATAAATTCCTGCCGGCTGATAGCGCAAATAAGGCAATTATCCATCGCGATTGCGTAGTCGGTTCTGTCTCCGCCGTCCAATATTGACAATTCGCCGAATATTTCTCCCGGATTTACTAAAGCGAGAATCATCTCCTTTCCTTCGGGCGAAGTGCGGGTTAATTTAACTCTCCCTCTTTTCAGGAAGTAAATTGATTTACTCGGTTCCTTTGCAAAATAAATCGGTTGGGATTTCGGAATTTCCTGCATTGATGTGATTTCATTCAATTTTTTTAATTCTTCTTTGGATAGACCTTCGAAAAGGTTGAAATTTTCAAGGTACCATAATTTTGATTGTTCAGCCATATTTAATTCTCACATGTTTTCTATAAAAATACTAACAAAATGATTTTCGGTCAAGTTTTTCTTTTGATTTATCATGCACTTCAATTTAGTGCGATTGTTCTTGAATAAAAACATATCCTATTCTTCGTATTTCATAACCGCCGTTGGAAAATAAAAAGCTGCCGGACGAAACGCGGGTTATAAAAACAGATAAGCGAAAGCCCTATTCCTCGGAATTAGGGTACTCAAATTTACCCTATTAAATAATTTTAAGTGTCAAAGATGCGACACTATTAATTAAATCAATAATTTAGCTTTGAACAAAAATAAATTCCAATAAGTTATTTATGCTTAAACTTACAATCATATTGTTAACAATCATATTGTCCCTGCTCGCTTTTAATTTGAACCTGCTGGCGCAGGCGTGCTGCACTTCGGGAACGCCGATTCTGGGTTCTCTCGAAATGTCTTCGGGCAGTACGGGCGAATTAAGATTGGGGCTAACTTACGAAAGAAACGTACTGCGGGATATTTACGAAGGACGGTCGGAATTAGTGGATAACACTCGCGAACGAATGACGGAATCTGTGCTGTTTGAAATGAATTACGGTCTAACAAGAAGTTTAACTATTACAACTCTTTTTACTTTTGTGAATCAGTCGCGGTTTAT
>CAYNUJ010000104.1:4505-10367 GCA_964400095.1 uncultured Melioribacteraceae bacterium | reverse complement strand
TATATAACTTACAACTAATCGAATGTGTGTGTGTTGAAAATTGCAGCTTTGCTCGTGAATCTGCCGCTTTGCGCCTGTCCGCCGTTTTTTGGCGGGGCTTAGTTCAACCAGCTTTTCCACCCGACCGCGAAAACGGTGCGGCTTCCGTCTTCATCCCAATAAAGCGTCGGGACTACGCCGGACAGGTTTGTGATGTTTTTAGGTTTACGTTGCTCGTTTGAAATTGTAAATTAACAGTAGTGCAGTAAGATAAATTTTAAATAATTTTTGGTAGTAACTTTTTATCCAAAATTGTAGTTAAGGGCGGACGGTTGAAAAGCGACGCCGTTAGGCAGATAAAAAATGGAATTAATAACAATATTTCCAAGTATAAGATTTGAAAATGAAAGACGTTATCCCAAAACTGGCAAAAAGGATAAGTCTTTATTAGAGTTAATTAAATTTAGGGATTCTTTAATGTTTTCATCAACGATTATTGGTGAATTAAAAAGAAAGATTCCAAAAAACATATTGACAGAGATTGAGAGGGTAAGAAATCAAATAATTGATTCAAGCGGTTCTAGCATAAGCGAATTCTCAATTATTTATGACAAAAAACTAACCGAAGAGCACCAAAAACCAACAAACACTGATGCAGTACAAATATTTAATTATTTCACTTATGTAAAAAATCTTGACCACCATAATCCAATTGATTTTATTAAAATAAAATTTTTTGATAGCGGAATGAGTTTAATTTCAATCAATAATGAGGATGAAGGTTGGACTGAAAAATACCTTTATATGCTAACACAACCACAGTCTCATTTTTTTCCGCTATATTTCAATTTGGATTCCGATGAACCGATAATTCGCACATTTGAGTACCTTAGTAAAAAAGAACAAAACCTTTATAAACAAATCTTAACCGCTATAAATCTATTTAACCAATCTTGTAGAATTGCTAATTTCAGTCAGAACAGTGCTATTGTATTAATAACTAGTGCATTTGAGGCCCTTTTACAAATACCAAGAACGGCGAAAAAGGATAATTTTTCATTCGCGTTTAAATTATTTTGGGGTTTTAATAAAAGAATTGAAGAATGGTCTGCTCAACTATATGACTTAAGAAATCAGATCGTTCATGGTGCGATTGTAGATGAAAAAAAATTGTTTGCATCATCCTTTGAACACTATCAACATTTCAGGATAGGTAGAGAAATATTTCACAGTTCTTTAATAATGTTATTAGATATTAAAGGAGTGATTGAAGTAACCCGTGATTTTCGTATGAATGAAACTCGCAATCTTTTAAATAAGGTTCTCCCTAATAAAGAAAAAGTTGATAATATTATCAAAGCGAAAAAAAAATACAACTACACTTCTTTCAAAAAAAACAAAAAAATTTACAAAGAATTTATTCAAAATATTGAAGGTCTAACAAGCATCGATTATTCAGCGAGAAAAAACATTATTAAAATTGTAGAACTTATTTTCAATATTATGATGGATTGGACAAATGAACTGATTGCTATTGAAAAATCCAAAGTCTCTAATTCAAAATATTCAAAATATGTTATTGAAAGATGGCAGAATATTCAAAAACTAATGGGTGAGTTAGATTCAATTGATTGGACTGATCGTGGCAAGTATGCTCTAAGTGATCTATTAAAGAAAATCGAAGACGAGTTGAATAAATTATCTCCAATAGTTCATAAAAAGAACGAATTTAATTTTAATCTGAGTGAATTTGGTTCAAGATGTCTTGAAGCCTTGTGGGCGACATATTAATACTGCCTAACCAGCTTTTCTCCGAAGGAGTCCTTCGGACCACCCGACCCCCGATGAAAAGCATTCCGTCAAAAAAACGGCGGGATAGATCCGCCTAAAAGACGGCAAGATGAACATAATCAAGTGTCCCCAACAAGCTAATTACAAGCGCGCGTCATTCCCCGCTTATTACGTTGGCTTTGTTCAAAAGCTCGCGTTCGGAGCCTATTAAATCCTGAAGAGTTAAATTATAAACCAATCTATCCACCGACGATTGAATAACGCCCCACAAAGACCGCACGGAACAATCGACCGAATGAGCGCACAGATCGTTTATGCCGGAATGAGATTCGCAGAAGGAATCGTCGTATAATCTTCCTCCCAAGGCGTTCATTACATCCCCAATCATTATTTTATCCGGCTCCTTAGCGAGGCTGTAGCCTCCAGTATGTCCTCTCTCACTTTGAATGAACCGGGCGATGCGCAGAATTCTCAAAAGTTTTGCAACCGTATGTTCCGAGATGCCTTCAATTTGGCTCAGTTCCGGAATGGTAAGAGATTTCTGCGCCCGGTGGAATCTGCCGAGCCTAATTAAACATCTTAAACCGTATTCTTCTTGAGTCGAAAATTTCATAATATAAATAATCGGCGGAACCGAAGCTCCGCCTAAAATTATTGATTGTTTAAAGGTATTTTAGAGCCGCACATTTTAGCGTGTTCAAGCTCCGCGTATTTTTCCGGAGAAATTGACGGACCTTTTGCGGAGCAGCGCTCGTTAAATACATGAGTTAACAATGCCGATATTTCTTCCGGCGATCTACCTTCTATATGATGGCGCGGTAAAACGAAAAGCAGCTCTTCGTTTTTAATTAACGCCATCGAAGGAGAAGAAGGCGGAACGTTTGGCATATATTTTTGTCTTATCAAATCGACCGAATCTCTGTCCATTCCGGCAAAAGCGGTTATCATTCTATCCGGTATAACGGAATTCTGAAGCGCTTGCGTTACGCCGGGTCTGGCGGAGCCTGCGGCGCATCCGCAGACGGAATTGATAACCAGGAAAGTTGTTTTATCGTCCTTTAAAGAGAGTGTTTCTTCTACTTCCCGAGGCGTTTTTAATTCCTCAAAACCGACGTAGAGCAATTCGTCCCTCATCGGCTGTACCGCAACGGGATCGTATAAGGGGGGTCTTAACTGCGTATTTATATTGTCCTGCATATTGTATCCTTTCTGATGAAATTATAGAAATCCTAATTGTAATTTTGCTTCTTCGGTCATCATATCCTTATCCCACGGGGGATTCCAGATCAAATCGACGTAAACGTCGTTTACCTCGGAGACCGTTTGAATTTTTTCTTTTACTTCGGGCGGCAGACTTCCGGCAACCGGACATGCCGGAGAAGTAAGCGTCATTTTAACATAAACATTTGCGTCGTCGTCAATCTTCAATTCATAAATCAATCCAAGTTCCCAAATATCAACAGGAATTTCAGGATCGAATACTGTTTTCAATACGCCTATTATCTGCTGCTCTAAAATTTCTTTATCAATCATTTTTATATTCACTTTGCAATTATTTAAACATTTTTATAATTCTCTTGAGCGCGTCAATAAATCTGTCCACTTCCTCAAAAGTATTGTATAGCGCAAAAGAGGCTCTTGCTGTCGCGGGTAAATTAAATCTCTTCATTACCGGCTGGGTGCAGTGGTGCCCGGTTCTAATGGCTATTCCGTGTGTGTCGAGTATTGTTCCAATATCGTAAGGGTGAATGCCGTCAACGGAAAACGAAATAACCGAAGATTTGTGTTCGGCAGTTCCAATTATTCGCACTCCTTCAACTTCCAATATTTTGCCGGTAGCATAAGTAAGAAGATTTCTTTCATGCTCTCCGGCGCCTTTTCTATCGATTGAATTAAGGAAATCCACCGCGGCGCCTAATGCTATACCTCCAACAATATTTGGAGTTCCAGCTTCAAATTTGTTCGGGATATCGTCGAAAGTAGATTCCTCGAATGTCACGGTTCTTATCATATCCCCGCCCCCTTGATAAGGCGGCATCTGTTTTAGATATTTTGTTTTTCCGTAGAGAACGCCTATGCCGGTAGGACCGAAAACTTTATGCCCGGAGAACGCGTAAAAATCGCAGTCCAATTCCTGTACGTCAACTCTGGAATGAGCCACAGCCTGCGCGCCGTCCAATAAAACCGGAACATTTCTGCCGTGAGCGAATTCAATTATTTCCTCTACCGGATTAACGGTTCCCAATGCGTTGGATACATGAACAATAGAAACCAATTTTGTTCTTTCGCTGAATAATTTTTTATATTCCTCAAAGTCTATTTCGCCGGCGTCGTTAATGGGAACAACCCTCAATTTTATTTTACCCCCGCAGATCAACTGCCAGGGAACAATATTGGCGTGATGCTCCATATGGGTTATAATAACTTCGTCGCCTTCTTTTAATAATTCCGCTCTTTCAAATGTAGTGGCGACCAAATTAATCGCTTCCGTGGTTCCGCGTACAAAAACAACTTCCGAAGCGCTCATTGCGTTGATAAAAGATTTAATCTTTACGCGCGCTTTTTCGTAATGCTCGGTGGCTAATTCGCTTAGGAAGTGGAGACCCCTATGAATATTAGCGTTCTCATACGTATAGTAATGAGAGATAGCGTCGATAACGCTCTGAGGTTTTTGCGTGGTCGCCGCGTTGTCCAAATATACCAGCGGTTTTCCGTTTACTTCTCTTTTGAGAATTGGAAATTCATCCCGTATCCGTTCAACGTCGAAATTAATTGTTTCCGATTTTAATGTCTGAGCGCTCATTAGATTTCAATCCGGTGTAAATGTTCAAAAATTAAGCGGTTAAGCGTTTTACGAAGACCGTCTATTTTCACTTTTGCCAAAACGTCGGACGCGAAAGCGCGGATAAGCATCGACTTGGCAATATTTGCCGGAATGCCGCGAGAGAGAATATAAAAATACGCTTCTTCGTTCAGCCTTCCCACCGTGGCGCCGTGCGAACATTTAACATCGTCGGCGTAAATTTCCAACTGCGGTTTTGTGTCCGCGCTGGCGGTTTTTGTAAGCAGAACATTTTTGTTGGATTGATAAGCGTTCGTTTTCTGAGCTTCCCGTCTGACTAAAATTTTTCCGCTGAAAACTCCGTTCGATTCGTCGTCGAGAATTCCTTTGTACAATTCGCTGCTAACGCTGTTCGGTTTAGCGTGCTCTACGAATGTATGATGATCCACATGCCGCTTTTCGCTGCCGAGATACAATCCGAACAGATTGCAGGCAATGTTTTCGCCGTCGAGGAGCGCGTTTATATCGCTGCGAGCCAAATCGGCTCCGAATGAAAAAGAGTAATGTGAAAAAACGCTTGAGTTTTTTTGTGTTATATCGGTGCGGTCAATATGAAATGCTTCGCGGTTTTCATCTTGAAATTTGTAAATGTCAACTTGCGCGTTTTCGCCGATAAAAAATTCATTAACGGTATTTGTGAAATATTTAATCCCGCCTCCGCAGAAATTAAAAATAAGTTTAACCGAACCGCTCTGCTCGGCAATAACAAGATTCCTCGGAGAATTTAATTTATTAGCCGAAGAACTGTAGAATAAAACTTGCACCGGTCTTTCAACCGATATGTTTTTCGGAATGTAAGCGTAAAGTCCGTCTTCGGTAAAAACTTGATTGAGAGCGTCGAAGCCGGTTTTGTATTTGCCGGAGCTTCCGAAAAATTTATTTATTCTCTCTTTTTCTTCCTCGTATAAATGCCTTAAAGAACCGATAACGACTCCTTCCGGAAGGGTTAACTCATCCGATAATTCGGGCGAAAACTGTCCGTCTATGAAAACAAGTTTATCGAAATCGAATCCCGTCAGAAGTTTTTCTTCAATACTTAATTTATCAATCTCGTCTTTGAGTTCGGGAATCTCGAATCTTTCTTTCAAAACCGGCGCTGCGTTTGTGTAACGCCACTCCTCGTCTTTCAACGTCGGAAAGCCTATGTTCACAAGAGAATTTACCGCTTTGTCTCTCAGAGCGCCGTCGAACGGCAGCCGGTTTTTAATTTTATCGTAATTCGATTTGTAGAAATCTATCGCTTTGTTTTT
>CAYNUJ010000104.1:0-4405 GCA_964400095.1 uncultured Melioribacteraceae bacterium | reverse complement strand
GCCGGTTTTTAATTTTATCGTAATTCGATTTGTAGAAATCTATCGCTTTGTTTTTGTTATCCATCGCGTCAATCCTTACGCCGTTTCTTCGGCTAATTTATCGTCTTTAATCCAATCGTAACCTTTTTCCTCGAGTTCAAACGCCAGTTCCTTTCCGCCGGATTTAATGATTCTTCCTTTGTAGAGAACGTGCACATAATCGGGAACGATGTAATCCAACAGCCGCTGATAATGAGTTACGAGAAGAACCGCGTTGTCTTCCGAACGGAATTTGTTAACTCCGCCCGCTACAATTTTAAGCGCGTCTATATCGAGTCCCGAATCCGTTTCATCTAATAACGCCAGCTTTGGATTAAGCATTAAAAGCTGAAGAATTTCGTTCCTCTTTTTTTCTCCGCCGGAAAATCCGACGTTAACCGCGCGGCTTAATATCGCTTTGTCCATTTCCAATATTTTGGATTTCTCCTTCAGCAGCTCCAGAAATTCTTTAGGAGAAATTTCTTCCAATCCGCGGTATTTGCGGATTTCGTCTATTGCCGTTTTTAAGAATGTGTTATTGGATACGCCGGGAATTTCGATTGGATACTGAAATGCCAGAAAAACGCCTTCCCGCGCTCTGTCTTCGGGCGGCATATCGAGCAAATCTTTATCCTCAAATTTAACCGAACCTCCCGTTACATTGTAGGCTTCGTGACCCGAAAGTACGTTTGCCAGAGTGCTTTTACCGGAGCCGTTAGGTCCCATTATCGCGTGCACTTCTCCTTTGTTAATGCGGAGATTTATTCCTCTTAATATTTCTTTGTTGTCTATTGTCGCTTTAAGATTTTCAATTACTAACATTTTAATTTCCTTAATAAATTCATTTATAAACTTAACCTACGCTTCCTTCGAGGGAAATGGCGAGAAGTTTCTGCGCCTCTACGGCAAATTCCATCGGAAGTTCGTTAAACACCTCTTTGCAGAATCCGTTAACAATCATATTAACGGCGTCTTCGGTTGAGATTCCCCGCTGGTTTAAATAGAATATCTGGTCTTCGGAAACTTTTGAAGTAGTGGCTTCGTGTTCCACAACCGAAGATTCGTTATTTACCTCGATGTAGGGAAAAGTGTGCGCTCCGCATTGATCGCCCATAAGCATTGAATCGCATTGAGAAAAATTGCGCGCTCCTTCGGCATTCTTGGTTACTTTAACCAAACCGCGGTACGAGTTATCGCTTCTGCCGGCTGATATGCCTTTGGATATAATTGTGCTTTTTGTGTTTTTTCCGATGTGAATCATCTTGGTTCCGGTATCCGCCTGCTGATAATTATTCGTAACGGCGACTGAATAAAATTCGCCGACGGAATTATCTCCCTGCAGAATGCAGCTCGGATATTTCCAAGTAATCGCCGAACCGGTTTCAACCTGCGTCCAGGATATTTTAGAATTCACTCCTCTGCACACGCCGCGTTTAGTAACGAAATTGAAAATTCCCCCTTTGCCGTCTTTATCGCCGGGGTACCAATTCTGCACGGTGGAGTATTTAATTTCAGCGTTATCGTGGGCAATAAGCTCGACAATAGCCGCGTGAAGCTGATTTTCGTCGCGCATCGGAGCTGTGCATCCTTCCAAATAACTAACGTACGCGTCGTCGTCGGCAATTATCAAAGTTCTTTCAAACTGACCCGTGTCCTGAGCGTTTATTCTGAAATAAGTGCTCAGTTCCATCGGGCATCTCACTCCCTTTGGTATATAAACAAAAGAACCGTCGGAGAACACGGCGGAATTCAGCGCGGCAAAATAGTTGTCCGTGTAGGGAACTACCGAACCGAGATATTTTTGAATTAAATCCGGGTGTTCTTTAACGGCGTCGGAAATTGAACAGAAAATAATTCCCTGCTCGCTGAGCGTTTCTTTAAAAGTTGTGGCGACGGAAACGGAATCGAATACCGCGTCCACAGCCACACCCGCCAATTTTTTCTGCTCTTCGAGAGGAATGCCGAGTTTTTCGAATGTTTTTATCAATTCAGGATCGGCTTCATCCAGACTCTCCAATTCCGGTTTCTGTTTGGGAGCCGAATAATATTTAATATCCTGATAATCAATCGGTTCATATTTCACTTTCGACCATTTGGGTTCTTCTAACGTAAGCCAATGCCGGAAGGCTTTAAGCCTCCGTTCGAGCAGCCACTCCGGTTCGTTCTTTTTGGCGGAAATGAACCTGACAATATCCTCATTCAATCCCTTGGGCGCTTCGTCCGCTTCAATATCGGTTATAAACCCCCATTTATATTCGGATTCATTCAAATCCTCAACAAGTTTCATTTCATCTGACATCAATTACCTCAAAATCGTAAATTTCATACACCAAGCTATTCAATCTGGAAAAAAAAGTCAAGATTAACTCAAATAAAAAAAGCGCCTCAGCGGGCGCTTTGAAATTAAATAATTTTAAGTTTATCCGTTGTAATTAACCGTCGCGAGTCCGGGGAATATTGCCGTGGTATCTAATTCTTCTTCAATGCGAAGCAATTGGTTATATTTGGCAATTCTATCGGTGCGGCTTAACGATCCGGTTTTAATCTGTCCGGCGTTTGCAGCGACGGCAATATCGGCTATAGTTGTGTCTTCTGTTTCTCCCGAACGGTGACTGATTACATTTGTGAATCCGGCTCTTTTAGCCATTTCGATTGCGTCGAGAGTTTCGGTTAACGTTCCTATTTGGTTAACTTTAATTAGGATTGAGTTTGATATTCCTTCCTCAATTCCTTTTGCGAGAATTTCGGTGTTGGTTACGAAAATATCGTCGCCGACAATTTGTATTTTATTGCCCAATGCCGAAGTAAGATTTTTCCAGCCTTCCCAGTCGTTTTCGCCGAGTCCGTCTTCAATTGAAACGATGGGATATTTGTTTACAAGGTCTTCGTACATTTTAATCATCTCGTCCGAGGAATGTTCCGATTTATCCGATTTGAAGAATTGATACAATCCTTTATCGTCTAACCACATTTCGCTTGCGGCGGGATCGATTGCAAAACTTATGTCTTCTCCCGGCGTATAACCGGCGGCTTCGATAGCCCGCATCATCAAATCGAAAGTTTCTTCGTTAGAACTCACGTTTGGAGCGAATCCGCCTTCGTCGCCTACGGATGTATTGTAGCCTTTATCTTTGAGAACTTTTTTAAGCGAGTGGAAAGTTTCCGCGCCCATCCTCAAAGCTTCGGCAAATGTTGAAGCTCCGTGGGGCATAATCATGAATTCTTGAATGTCAACGGTATTATCGGCGTGTTTTCCGCCGTTGAGTATATTCATCATAGGAACGGGAAGCGTTTTCGCGTTCGTTCCGCCGATATATTTGTAGAGCGGCAGTCCGAGAGCTTCGGCTGCGGCTTTAGCGCACGCGAGCGATACGCCTAAAATTGCATTCGCTCCGAATTTGGATTTATTCGGCGTTCCGTCGAGGTCAATTAAAAAATTATCTATAGCTACCTGCTCGGTAGCGTCGAAATCAATTATTTCGTCGGCAATTTCATTGTTCACAAAATCAACGGCTTTTTGAACGCCTTTGCCGAGATATCTTTCTTTATCGCCGTCGCGCAGTTCAACCGCTTCTCTCTCTCCCGTGGAGGCTCCGCTCGGAACTGCGGCTCTGCCTTTAAATCCGGAACTTAATAAAACTTCAACTTCAACTGTGGGGTTTCCTCTGGAATCGAGTATCTCCCGTCCCAAAATGTCAACTATTTTAGTCATTTTTTATTCTCCCTTTTTGTTTTTTATTTTCAGAAATATCAAAGTGAAACTTAAATAACAAGAGACGCAAATTCAATTTAATAGAGCAATAAAAAACTTTTCGACGGTATAATAAAATGTGATTCTTGTATGGATGTATGACTGTATGATTGTGCGGTCATCCAATTATCCAATCATCCCAAAACACAACTAATGATCCAATTTCATCCATCCGAATAGGAGAAATCAGATTAATTTTATTTAAAAGAATTATATTTACGATATAATGAGAAAAAATTGACCTAATTTCTAATTGATCTAATTAGGTCAATTAGAAATTTTAAAACAGATTTTGGCATCATTGCGAGGAGCGAAGCGACCTGGCAATCTGTGTACAACTACACAATTTTGGTTTTGGTGAACAATGCAACAGATCGCGTCGCTGCACTCCGTTTCGCTCGCGATGACGCGCATTTTTTTTGTTGAGTATGTGGTGAAGGAGACTCATTTAGTGGACATGCATTCGCAGGTTCTGCGAACAATCATCCAGCCATCCTAAAACGCATCCAATCTCAATTGGATAAATCAGGTTAATTTTGTTTAAAAGAAATTATAGCAGAATAATATTTACAATATCATGGAAAAATTGACCTAATTTCTAATTGATCTAATTAGGTCAATTAGAAATTTTAAAAC
>CAYNUJ010000103.1:0-10389 GCA_964400095.1 uncultured Melioribacteraceae bacterium | reverse complement strand
ATTCATATAAAGCGCAAATCTCGGCTGATAGCCTTCTTTTAGTTTTACGACGGTCAGATTATTTTCCGCCGCCAATTGTTCTAATTTCCCGCCGGTTGTTATGCATACAATTTGAGCGCCCGCGTTTAATGCGTCTTTTGCGGAGGAAAGAGTCTCTTCCGTATTGCCGGAATAAGATGAAAGAATAACAAGACTGCTTTCATCCGCGAATGAAGGCAAATTATAATTTCTCGATACGAAATAAGGAAGCGTTAATTCTTTATGGAATAAATTCTGAACTACGTCTCCGCCTATTGCCGAACCCCCTAATCCCGCAACGATAACGGATTTAATTTTTGATGAATCAATTTTATTCAAATCAATATCTAATCCTAAAACATAGTCTGCCTGCTCGTAAGAATTTTTTAATACGTTAAATTGATTTTCGGGATCGTATTTTTCTATGAATTTTTCAATTGCCATTTACGCCTCAATTTTTATATATTTTCAAATAATAAATTACGGTTGATTTTAAGAAACCTTTGAATAACTGATCCCGACGACGAAGTCGGGAGAAGAATCTCAATGTTACTCAAAATCGAGATATTTCGTCCCGCAAAGCGGGACTCAATATGACAAATGGAAGTTTCGCAAAGGCTTCATTAAAATATTTTTTCGATTTCATCCTGCACTTTTTCATCATAAAATTCTTTTAACAATTTTTTTGTTTTAACTTCCGTTTCCAAATTAAGGCACTTTTCCGCCATTTCCTTTGCTTCGGAATATTTAATGCTTCTGATAATTTTCTTCGTGTGCGGAAGCGCCGCGGGCGATACGCTGATTGAATCGAGTCCTAATCCAACTAACAAAGGAACAGCCATCGGGTCGGCTGCCATTTCTCCGCAAAGCGAAGTAAACGCGTTCCCTTTTTTGCCGCCTTTGATTATATAATCGAGCGAACGTATAATAGCCGGATGAAATTCCTGATACTGTTCGGAAACGTTTTCATTCCCTCTGTCAACCGCGAGAAGATATTGAATCAAATCATTCGTACCGATGCTTATAAAATCCACATGTTCGGCAAATAAATCCGCCATTACAGCCGCCGACGGGACTTCGATCATTATTCCCAAATCAACTTCCGCGTTAAAATCTCTGCCTTCCTTTGTCAACTCGGCAACTGCTTCTTTTAAAATTCTCTTTGTATCGTTAATTTCCTTGATAGAGGCAATCATCGGGAGCATAAATTTTAGATTTTTATAAGTATTCGCGCGCAATATCGCTTTCATCTGCGATATCAAAAGGTTTCTATTATCCAATAAAAATCTTATCCCCCTCCAGCCGAGGAACGGATTCGGTTCTTTAAGATCGAGCGGAAGCACTTTGTCTCCGCCGATATCGAACGCTCTTATTATTACATTTTCGGGATAAATTTTCTCCCCGAGTTTTTTATAAACTTCATACTGTTCATCCTCATCGGGAAACGAATCCAGTAAGTCGAAAATCTGTTCCGTTCTAACAAGCCCCACTCCCTTTGCTCCGTTCGTTATGGCAATTTCAATCTCTTTCATAAGATCAATATTCGCCGTCAATATTATTTCCCTTCCGTCAATGGTTGCCGCCGGCAGATCCTTCAATTTACTCAAATCCGCGTCATAATCGTGCAGCTTTTCAATTTTCGATCGATAGTAAATTAACTGCTCTTCGGAAGGATTGATTATCACTTCGCCGTGAAAACCGTCTATGATAAGCAGGTCGCCGCTCTTTATTTTAGACGTTGCGTCATGGGCGCCGACTACCGCGGGAATGTTAAGCGATCTGGCGACTATCGCGGCGTGGCTTGTAAGCCCTCCGAACTCGGTGACATATCCTCTTGCGTTTACACGCGAAAATAAAACCGTGTCCGCCGGAGAAATTGACTGCGAAACAACGGCAACATTCTCGGATATTTTCGAAACCCATTTCTTTTTCCTCAAATTTCTTACAATACGGTTTTTAATATCCTCAATGTCATGCTCCCTTTCATTCAGATAAGCCTCGCGCGAATTTCTCATCAATTGTTGATATTTGGATATTTCGTCGTCAACTACAAATGCGGCGGATTTTTTCTCCTTTATGATTCTCTTTTTGATATTATCTCTAAGTATCGGGTCGTCCAAAATCATTATCTGCGCTTCAAAAATGCTCGCGCGTTTATCGCCTAATTTATCCACCGCCATACTGAATATTTTTGTGAGTTCCCTTTTCGATTTTTCCAGAGCGGCGTCTAATCCCTCGAGAGCTTCGCCGATATCATCTATATCAACGTCGAATATCTCTTCTTTTTCCTTAAGAAAAATATGAGCGACCGCAATTTCCAATCCGGGCGCGGCGGCTATTCCGCGAAGAACGTTGCCGTAAGATTTACTCCTCATCGAAACCTCTCTCAAAATAATCGATAATTTCACGCGCCATATTTTCTTCGTCTTCACCGTCAAAAGTTAATGTAAGCGCGGAGCCTTTTGCCGCCGCTAAAGTCATAACTCCGATTATACTTTTACCGTTTATTTCCATTCCGTCTTTATGAATGAAAAATTCGGCGTTATACTTCGACGCCATTTTTACAATTGTAGCCGCGGGACGCGTATGGAGTCCGGCATTATTTACTATTTCCACTTCTCTTTCAATCATTTGCTTCTAACCGTTAATGCATTTGCCAGCCAAATCAATAATTCCTTCGCTTCTTTATCCTGAACGCGGGAAACTGCAGTTATCGCTTTTTTAGAATATAAATTTATTAAATTTTTTGTATCATCAAAAACCCCGAGGCGGTCGTAGAGCGACTTATACTTCTTTATCTGATTTTTTCTTATGCCTTTGTTGTCAATAACTTTCAATAGCATTTTCCTATCTTCGCCGCGGGCTTTCTCCAAAGCTTTAAGGAAGAGATAAGTTTTTTTCCCTTCCATCAAATCTCCGCCGACTTTTTTGCCGAATTCCGCTTCGTCGGCATAAATATCTAGCAAATCGTCCTGAAGCTGAAAAGCCAAACCGACATATCTTCCGTATTTTTCTAAATTATTAATCTCCTTTTTACTTCCCCCTCCAATTTGAGCGCCGACCGAGCAGCACATTTCGCATAGAGCCGCCGTCTTTTTCCGGATCATATTCATATATTCGCCAATTGAAACTCTTTTCCTAATCTCGAAATATTTATCGTAGCTCTGCCCTTCGCAAATTTCAATTACTCCGGCTGTAAAAGTCGATAGAATGGAATGAACATCATTTTTACAATCCTTCAATAAATATTTGTACGCATACGCGGTTAAACTGTCGCCGGTTAAAATTGCCGTACTTAAATCGTATTTTATGTGCAGCGTAACTCTTCCTCTTCTTTTATCCGCGTTATCCATTATATCATCGTGCACAAGCGTAAAGTTGTGTAAAATTTCAACCGCCACCGCAGCGTTATAAACGTCCTTAAATTCCGCGCCTACAGCTTTTGCGGCTGCAATTACAAGAAATGGACGGAGACGTTTTCCGCCGCTTCGCATTATGTAATTGGAAGGCTCGTAAAGAGTTTTCGGCTCTAATTTTTCGAACAATTTCGCAATTTTCTTTTCAGTTTTAAGAGTTTCCCGCTCGTAAATTTTTCGGTATTTTTCAGAACTGCCGGTCATCAATATAAATCCTCTTTTTTAATCAATTTTCCTCTTAATTCAATAATATTATTAGAATTTGTAAGAACCATAATTTTTTTCAACGCCGAAAACCATTCCGTCAGCATCTCCGTTAAAGCCTCCGCGCCGTCTTCAATTAATTTTTTCAGAACCTTTCTTGCCGACGCGCCGATATCGGCTCCGAGAGCTAAAGATTTAGCCAGCGCCGTCGGATCGTCAATTCCGCCGCTTCCGATTAAAAGAAATTCATTTTCATTCTTAAGTTCGGCGACTGATTTTATGCAGTAAGCTGTCGGCATTCCCCACTCATCCCAATAATCGACGGAATTTCCGCCGCGTTTCGATTCTATTTTGCTCCAGCTTGTTCCACCCGCTCCGGCTGTGTCAATTCCGTCTATCCCGGCGTTTAACAGAGTCGCGGCAGATTCTTTCGTTATCCCGAACCCGACTTCCTTGGCTATTAAAGGAATATCAAGCTTTAATTTAAGTTTCTCAATCTTGTTCAGCAGACCTTTGAAATTCGGATTTCCTTCGGGTTGAATCATCTCCTGAAGCAAATTAAGATGAATAACAAAAGCGTCGGCTTCGATAATTTCGCTCATTCTTAATATGGGCGTTTCGTCTTTAAATTTCACAAATTCCGCCGCGCCGATATTTCCCAGAATTGGAATTGACGGAGCTTTCTTCCTAACCGACGCAAATGACGAAGCGGCGGATTTATTCTCAAGCATAACGCGCTGGCTCCCGACTCCAATCGGAATATTTAATTCTTCGGCGATTTCAGCGAGACGCATGTTTATATTTTCAGCTTCCGTTGTTCCGCCGATCATGCAGGAAATTAAAAACGGATAATCTATTTCGCGTCCGAAAAAATCCGCTTTTACGTCAACTTCCTCTTCAATCAATTCCGACGACGCGAAATGATTAAATTCATATCGCTCAAATCCGGCGCTCTTCTCAAAGAGTATTTCGTCTTTTAAAGAGATAATTAAATGTTCGGATTTTCTGTCTTCTGTCCGGTTCATAATTCACAAAAATTAATAAGCAAGATAATGATAATTTAAAGTAAAAAAAACGCCTCCGAAGAGGCGCATATTTAGGGATACTACAAGAAAACAACAATTCTATTCGGGTATTTCCAAACCTACAAATCTGGAAACTCCGTCGCCGTAAACCACTTTCAAAAGGACTGCTTTCCCTTTATTGGCGTCAAGAATATTTTCGACATCGTCCACGGAATTTACCTCGGATTTATTTATTTCAACTATCAGCAATCCCGGGGCTAAACTTTGGTCGTCGGCTTTACCGTAACGTTTTATTTCCGTAATTAAAACTCCGCTTTCGGCTTTGAATTTTTTCAATTGCTCTTCGGTGGGATTGGCAACTACAAGTCCCAATTTCTCAAACGATTTGCTTTCAATCTCTGTATCGTTTTCTTTCGATTTCTTTTTACCGGTGGGAATAATTTTAGCGCTTTTATTTTCTTCGCGGGCTTTCAATTTAATTTTACGGTTTATTACTTTCCCGTCTCTGAATAAAGAGAGATTAACTTTTGTTCCGGCTCGTTTGGAAGCCACATAACTTTGAAGTTCGTTGGGCATATTCACTTCCCGTTCGTCAATTTTCAGTATAACGTCGCCGGCTTGAATATCTGCGTCGGAAGCCGCGCCGCCTTCAACAATCCCTTGAATCATTACGCCGTGCGGCTTTTCTAATCCAACGGCTTTGGCTATTGAGGCGTCAACTTCGGAAATATTTACGCCGATATAACCGCGGCTTACTTTTCCGTTCGAGATCAAATCTTCCGCCACTGTTTTCGCTAAATTAATCGGGATTGCGAATCCGTATCCGATATAACTTCCGGTGAGACCGTTAGTGGCAATGGCGGAATTGATACCGATTACTTCCCCGTTAAGATTTACGAGCGCTCCGCCGCTGTTGCCTGGATTGATAGCCGCGTCGGTTTGAATGTAATCCTCAACCCCGTAGCTGTCCCGAATAAGATTGAGATTTCTGTTTACCGCGCTTATAATTCCCGCCGTTACGGTCGAAGTTAATGCCAGCGGATTGCCAATTGCCATAACCCATGTGCCGACTTTAAGTTTATCCGAATCGCCGAGTTTTGATACTTTTAAATCGCTCGCGTCAATTTTAATCACCGCCAAATCCGTCAACGGGTCAGTACCGATAACATCCGCCTGAAATTCCCGTTTATCAATCAAACCGACCGTTACCGAAACCGCGTTTTCCACAACGTGATTATTCGTAATTATATATCCTTCGTCTGAAATTATTACTCCGGAACCTCCGCCCTTCTGTTCGCGGGGCATTTTGTCTTTAAACGGGAAAAAGAATTTAAATCCTTCATGAGGATTTTTACCGTTAGTAGTGCTCACAACTGTAATTCTAACTATTGAAGGAGTCACCTCCTCGGCTACGTTTGTAAACGCGTCGTTGAAAGACTGCGCCGACGGGCTTGTTATATTCAACGGTTCCGATCTTCCTACTTGAACATCCGCTAACGAGGGACGTACCCACCCGAAACTCGACACTAAAACGATTCCGAATACCGCGCCTATTATTAACAATGACATCGTCGCTAAAATATTCTTCTTATACATGCTAACCTCTTTAATTATAGACTCTCAAAGATTTTATGCCGTTAAAATCGGGCGCGTGATACATCAAGTCCCTCTCCAGCATATTCAATAATTTATTTAAATTTTCAGGGCTGCAACTCCCGCCCGCATCTTTCGAACTTAAACAAATAAGATTATCGAAAAGTTCCTCTGAAAGATTAATGGATACTTGATGCTCTTTCCTGCAATTATTACAGAGAAATCCCAATTCAAAATTAAAACCTTTATCCCCTTCTTTTAAAGCGTTTTTACAAATTGAACACTCGTCAAAATTCAGTCCGAAGCCAACTTCCCCGAGAAAAAATATTAAATATTTAACAAAAAGAACCGGCGGATTTTCGCTTTTCGCATCCATTAATTTCAGCAATTTCAGAGTGCCTTTGTAAAGACGCTCATAATGCTCGTTAGCCATCGCGAAATAATCGAGCAGTTCGATTATGGATGCGGCATATTTGAAATAATCCAGGTCTGTTTTAATGTTGGGAAAGTGCGTAATTAAATTTGCCTGTGATATTAGCTGAACTTCTCTGCTCTGCTTGGAATAAATAATTATCTCCGTTTCATTCAATACGTCAACGAGTGAACCGATCTTGCTCCTTGATGAACGTCCTCCTTTTATTATTCCGGTTATTTTGCCGTGGTCGGGTGTGAAGAATGTTACAATTTTACTCGAATCGCCGTAATTGATTTTCTTTAGAACCAATCCTCTGAATTTAATTATTTCAGCCATTTCCCTTGCCTCTACCGGAAGTTGAATGGAAATTGGAATAAAGCGATATCGGTAATTATTCCCTTTATCAATTCCGCGGGAGTAACGTCGAAAGCCGGAGAGTAAACATTATAATCCGGTTTAGTTACCTGAGCATCTTTTATCCTTGTTATCTCGGTTGAAGCTCTTTCTTCAATTACAATCGATTTCCCATCGGGGCAATCCAAATCCACCGTGCTCATCGGAGCGGCGATGTAAAACGGCAGATTGTGATACTTGCAGTTTACCGCAAGACTGTAAGTGCCTATTTTATTTGCCGAATCTCCGTTGGATGCAATTCTATCCGCTCCGGTAACCGCCAAATCAACTTTCCCCCGCGCCATAAGCATGCCCGCGGTTGAATCCGTAATAATTGAAAACGGAATTCCCGATTTTTCCAATTCAAAGGCGGTTAATCTCGAACCCTGCAGAAGCGGGCGCGTTTCGTCCACATAAACATGTTTAACTAAACCTTCTTTGAAAGCCTTTATTATCACATTAAGCGCGGTTCCGCCGCCGCCGGTGGCTAACTTTCCCGTATTGCAGTGAGTGACGACATTTTTAGGAGAGTTTTCAAATATATCTACTCCGTTCCCGGCTATTTTATCGCACATACGAATATCGTCTTTGTGTATTTCCTCGGCTTCGGTTAAAAGAATTTCGTAAATGTTATCGGATGCCGAATTAACCTCAAAGCATTTTTTCATTTTATCCAGCGCCCAAAACAAGTTGACCGCTGTCGGTCTGGTTGAGGCAAGCAGCATGTAATTCCGGTCGAAAAGTTCTTTCCTATTTCCGCTGAAATTCTTAAACCCTAACGCTAATGCGTATGCGGCGGTTATACCGATTGCCGGCGCTCCCCTTACTTCCAGCCTGCGGATTGATTCGGCAATTCGTTCAACGCTTTCGGTAATTATATATTCTTCGCTTAACGGTAATTTAGTTTGATCGATAAGTATTAATTTACCGTCGTTAAATTCTATGCAGTTAAATCCATTATTCTTCATCGAATCTTGAAAGTTCTTTAAATTCTAAAAACCTGTCGTGAATCTGAAGTTTTGTAATATCCTCTAAAGCTTTAGTGGAGAACCTCTCGACTGAAAAGGAAGCCATAGCGCTGCCGTATATAACGGCTCTTTTCATACTGCTAAAACTTAAATCCCTTGTATTGTGAAGGTAGCCCATAAATCCGCCCGCAAAAACGTCGCCCGCGCCGGTGGGATCGAAAATATTCTCCAGCGGATAAGCCGGAGCCGAAAATATTGAATTTTCTCCGAATAGCAGGGCGCCGTGCTCCCCTTTTTTAATAATTAAATATTCCGGTCCAATTTCCATTATCTTTTTCGCGGCTCTAATCAAATTAGGCTCCTTGGAAAGAAGTCTCGCTTCGGAATCGTTTATTATTAAAACATTTATTTTTTTGAGAACCGTAAGAAGATCGTTCAATGTATTCTCTATCCAAAGATTCATCGTGTCGCATACAACAAATTGAGGTTCCGACATCTGCTCTAAAACGTGCAGTTGTAAATTGGGCATTATATTGCCGAGCATAACATATTTACTTTTTCTTGATTTTTCGGGGATTACCGGATTAAAATTTTCAAAAACTCCGAGTTCGGTAAATAACGTATCGCGGATATTTAAATCGTAATGATATTTCCCTCCCCACCGGAAAGTTTTGCCGCCTTCAATTATCTGCAGTCCTTCAAGATCAATGCCGCGGTCTTCGAGTAAATTGATGTACTCTTTTTTGAAATCATCTCCGACGACTCCGACCAGGTGAATCGGACTCGTAAAGTAGCTCGCGGCGAGGGAAATGTAAGTAGCCGAACCGCCCAGTGCGTTCTGAATTTTATCGAACGGAGTTTCGATATCGTCGATGCCTAACGAACCTACAACTAATAAAGCCAATTTAACCTCTCATATTTTAGAATTCTGTAATTGAAAAATGATAAAAATAGTATCTAAAAGCTAATAATTAGATTTCGATTTGTATAAACTTCAATTCGCTCGCCGTCTGAACAAAATATTCCAAAATTAAATCGACCGCATCTTTCTGCCCTTTCCAAGCTAACAGATTTTTAGCCTCCTCCGCTCCGAGCCATTTGAATTCCGAATGCTCGCCGGAAATTGTAATTTGAGAATTGGCGGATACTTCGGCGGCAAATACGGGCACAAAGCAGATATGATCCTCCTTATGCGAATAAAAAGAATTTACTATCGGCGCGACCCAAAAATTAAACGGAATTAGTCCGGTCTCTTCTTTAATTTCCCGCAGCGCCGTTTGATACGCTTTCTCGTTTTTATTGATTTTTCCGGTTACCATTTGCCAAATACCCGGATACATTTCGTATTCGGCTCTTTTAAGCAGAAGAAATTCGATCCTCCTCCCCATTTTTCTAAAGATGTGCGCTTCGATTAAGTAGGATTTTAGTTCCATTTTTCCCGGTTATTTTTGATTTTAAAAATACTGTTTTTTAATATCTATTAAAAACTTCATTTCAAAAAGGGGGGAAAGATATCGAACAAGGTATTAAAAATTATTGATGGATGCGCTGTTCAAAAAATTGACTTGGGATGGATGGATGCGCCGCTCAAAAATGTACTTTGGATGAATGACCGAAGGACGCTGGCGGATGAATGTCTGTAAAACGAACAGATCGCTTCGCTCCATTTCATTCCACTCGCGATGACGGCTCTTTCCTTGTTAGTAGTGTAGATGACCAAGACTCCATTAGCGAACAACCATCCAAATTTAACTGTCTCTCAAGTAAAATGAAAAAGCCGCTAATCCCGATAAAAAACATCGGGACAAGTTGCGCGAATAAATAAAATCTAAAATGAACAAAACCTTTTTGCTGATAGCTACTGTTGAATTGCTTATTTCACATCCGCGTAAATCCGTTCAATCTGTGTCATCTGTGTTCAGTTTATTCTCCGCGTCTTTGCGGCTCCGCGGTTAAGAGAGAATATTGCTTAACCACAGAGGGCACGGAAAAGACACAAAGGTCACAGATGGATGAAATGTTAGGAGGAAAATTAAAATTTATTTTTACGTAATTAGCAAAACAGATCGCGTCTCCCGACAAGTCGGGATCGCGATGACGGCTCTTTCTTTGTTAAAAGTGTAGATGACTAAAACTCCATTAGCGAACAATCATTCAATTTATAATCGTTCTTTAATACGCCCTTAATTTTTAATTCTTAATTTTCCTTTTTCAATCCGCGTAAATCCGCTCTATCTTCCTCCGCGTCTTTGCGTCTCCGCGTCTCCGCGTCTCCGCGGTAAAGAAAAGAACTAAGGTTGAATTCACAAATAATTTTCTAAAAATAAGCTCTCGCCTCGGCGCGCAGGGAGTGAATT
>CAYNUJ010000102.1:0-10463 GCA_964400095.1 uncultured Melioribacteraceae bacterium | reverse complement strand
CTCTCTAAAACTCTTTGCTCATTCCAAATATCCGGTCCGAGAATTTTACAATCAGTCGGACTGTTTCCGACAGGTTTGGAGAAAAGTTTCCAATTTTTTCCTCCGTCCACGGTAACATAGGACTCATAATAACTTACGGTTAACACGCCGAAAAGGGAATCGTAAAAATCAAAAGAAATGTTACCAAGAAAGTAATCAACGTCGTAAATGCTTTCCCAAGTTTTAGCCGTGTCTTTTGATAACCAAAGACCTGTTCTACTAATAGCAAATAGATGTTCGGAATCCGTAAATTTCACTTTATCGAAAACTCCATATCTGCTATTCGTATCCGCCGCTATAGGTTCCCAACTAATTCCTCCGTCTTTCGTGATGTAATTAAATAGTCTATCATAAATTCTGGAACCGGCTTTTGATTCTTCTGTAACGCTGTAAATTATTCCTAAATTTTCATCAAAATAATTTATACCGCCATATAACTGCGGTTTGTCGGATAATTTTATTTCGCTCCAGTTTTCGCCTAAGTCCGTGGTTTTATGGATAATATTGTATGAAACACACCACCCGGTTCCGTTATTAAGAAGTTTCACGCTTCCGCCGCTTGAAAGTTTAAGCTTCCAAGATTTGCCGCCGTCTGTTGTTTTATAAATTCCATTCTCACCCGAAGCGATTCCTGTATCTTTATTAACAAAATCAACGGAAATAACTTTATCCATTATCGGATCGTGAACTATGTTCCAATCCGCTCCGCCGTTATCTGTTATTGCGAGGCTGCTTCCGTACAAAATTCCATTATTTTTGTCGCGGAAATTTATTTTATTCGACTGTTTTGCATTTATATCACGGATTTCCCAATTTTGTCCGGAGTCAACGCTTTTAATAAGCTGATATTTGCCGAGGTCAACTCCGAGAGTTACGTACAAAATATTTTCATCTACAGCGGATAAATCTATAATTGAGTTATATGAAATTCCGATATCTATTTCATTCCAAGTTTGTCCGCCGTCTATTGTTTTGTAAATTGTTTTTCCGTTACTTAACCATCCGACCCGATTTGTTGCAAAGTCAATGAATTTAGCAAACGAATTTAAACCGATCCACAGCGTGTCCCAGGTAACTCCGGAATCCACGCTCTTTAATAGAAACGATAATGAATCTTGAATTATATTATAAGAAAACGCATACTTATTTACTCCGAGCGCGACAAGTTCGTTTTCGGATAATTTCTTAATACTGCTTATGTAGCCATATGAATATTCAACTTCGCCAAACTCGGGATCAATAATCGTATATTTGGGAAGTTCGTACACCGTACTCCAGTTATTGTAAAAATTATCTAATCTTTGAATCTTTCCATCCCAAGTGGATTTTATACTAATCGAATTCGATAGAGGCAGGAAGTCGTAAATACCGGTAACCGATAAAGGTTGAAGATTCCAAGTTTCACCGGCGTCTGTTGTAGTGATTAAACCGATTGTAGCAGTATTTGGTTGCTTTTCAGGCAGAATAAATCCATTTAGGCTATCAACAAACTTAATTGAAAGCAGGGATTCACCCTGAAAGTGCTTTTTCAGATTCCATGTTAATCCGCCGTCAAAGGACTTGAATATACTCCCGCCGTCATTAACAAATATAATTTCATTGTCATTAAGGTAATGCACCCCGGTGATCTCATCACTCGGCAGGCTGGGATAAATTAGTCTTTGGCTAAAAATCAGAGTCGTCGTTATTACGAAGATTAGAAGGAATAAAATAGCTTTCATAACCTTTCCTCATTGTTATGGACAAACAAAAAACAAAGAAATGATTTACTTTTAAGATATATATATGAATGTAAAAAACATTGCATTTAAAATTATTCCGCAAAAAATATTTACAGCGTTATAGATTAAAAATTATACGCAAAAGAATATTTCAGGAACAAATCCGGATATCCGTAAACAAGAGCGGAGATAGTCAAATTATCGAGAATTGTATATTGCCGTCCGAATGCGAACCCCGAAGGAAGCGGAAGTGCGAGACCGTCTTCGAGCGATTTCCTCTGGTCTTTATCGTTAAATCCTTCAACAATAGCATCGCCGAAAATCAATCCGCCGCCTACGCGGAAATGAGGATTCGTATAACCGGCGCCGTCCGAGAATAACTGAAAAAGAATTCCGTCGAAATCGAGGAAGAGGAGACGAATAGGAATTAATGTCCAATCCCAGCCTTCGTAATTTACGGGGAACTTAAAATCCAATCCCATTTTAAATCCGGCGGTTGGTTTTTTGCCGAATTTGAATTGACCGAGTTGATAAGAGTAATCGTTAAAATATTTGAGAATGTTGAAAGCAAGAGTGTGGTCTCCGAGTTTGAAATCGAAAGCGAATGTAAGCGACGAGGGGAGCGAGATAACTACTTCGTCGGAGAACGGGTTGCTCGTGCGAACCGTCAAATTCGGTTTTGCCAAATTAAGAGAGTCGATAACAATATCCATCGCTTCGTTATCTTTACCGTTAAGCCTTCCGGTAAAAAACTTCGGCTGATAACTTTCGTTCACCGCCATAGGGTCTTTCATCGAAAATTTCGGCACATAATCGTAAAGAATTGAAAATTCCATAAATGAAATTGTTTCCTTGGGAGAAAGGTTCAATCCGAATTTAAATCCGTATCCCGAACTGTTGAAATTGCCTTTAGCGCGCCAGAAAAGAGTGTTTGTTTCGCCTTTGTCTTTGGATAAATTTACGTCGTTCGGATCGTTAAAATAATATTCGCTGCTGTTATTCAGCACAATCATTCCGTCTGAATGAAAGTTGAAATCTATATTGTTCGTCATTTCATACCTGTTTAACGTCAGTCCGAATGTTAAACGGTCGGAACGCTCGTTGCCGAAAATTGTTCCGCCCAATGAAAAGGAGAGATTATTCATTCTCAACATTAACTTCGAAACTAATTGAGTGTTGAGTACAAAATCAATCGACGTTTCGTTATTGCCCACTATTTTAGTTGTTTTAAGACCGAGATTGAGGTTAGCGAGAGAGAAATTGAGTGAGAGGTCAACCGGCTGCGCGTAACCTATCCCGATAGTCCATCCGTTTGCAATCGGAATAGCGGCGGCAATACTTCCGATTCCGCCTCGTCTCAGCATTAAATCCAAACTATTAACTTTAGTATCGGCGCGAAAATTATCGCTATTATAAATAAATGTTGTAGTGTCTTCCAGAAAAGAATCCGTTCCGCTTCTGATGTCGGCTTCGGATATTAAATCGTTTTTGCCGAGACCGAGAAGATTGGAGCTTAATCCGAAACTTCCGTCGAAAGTAAATTGAGCGCTTTTTATGGTTGCAAGTTCAGCCGGATTTGCAAAAACGGAATAGACGCCGCTGTTCAAACTCGGGCTAAGAACTCCTCCGAAGGTCCCTCCGTGAGGCGACAAGCCGGATGAATTAACCCTAAGATTCAAATCTAAATTAAGCGTACCGCCTGAAAAATAACTTAATTCCGGCGTATCCGAACTTTGAGCGGAAACCGATGAAATGGAAATTAACGCAATTGAAATAATTATTATCAAACTTTTCATTTTCATACTCCGTAATTAAAATTCCATACCAAGGCTGAATCTTTGTGAATTTGCAAATTCTTCGATTGAATAGGTATAATCGATTAAAATTCTTGAACTGCCGATTAAATCGCCGATATCTAATCCGAGTCCGAGGCTGTATCTTTCGTCGTCTATATTATTAATCAAATTCTGCACGCCCCCTCTGATGTAAAGGAGATCGATAAATTTAATTTCGATGCCAGCCATTATTTTTTGATAAGAATCGCTTAGTATTGCGGGGCTATAATCGAGCGCAAAAAGGAAATCGCGCGTTACTTTAAACGAACTGCCGAAAGTCCATTCAAAAGGAATTGTTTCGCTGTATTTTCCTTTTGTTTTGGCGGAAGTATTATCGGTACTCGAATTCCAGAAAACGGGAGAATAAATATCTCGTAATTGAGTTCCCAAAGTGATTACATTGGAAAGAGGATAAAGAATTCCTAAGTCAAACCCGAATCCGAAAGCTGTGCCTTTAACTTGGTTTGAAAGTCCCTGGGAAATTTCATCGGGATCAAATACAATAAAATCCGATTGGTTGAGCGAATTATTCCCGAAAGAAGCGTAGCGGAGTTTAAGCGTAACGCCGGTGTAAAAACCCCAAATTTCCTGAGCGTAACTCGTCCCGAAAGTCCATTCGCGCAGAGCTTTATCTCCCGATGTGATCACCGAGAAACCTAATCCCTTCGATTTGCCAAGCGGCATAGCGACGGCAAGAAAGTTATAATTGATTAACCCCAACTGATTGGTATAAGAAAATGAAGCTTGATAGTTTTTCATATAAACCAATCCGGCGGGATTCCATATAACCGAATTCACGTCGTTGGCTAATCCAACGTAAGCTCCTCCAATTGCAACGGGGCGAGCGCCGAATCCAATATCGGCAAATGCGCCGGGAATACCCGATAAGTCCTGCCCGTTTAGTATGGTCAATCCGAACATTAATAACAAAGGAATTAATTTTAATCTTTTCATATCGATTACCTGATAATCTTACTTTATTAAAATTACTTGAACTAATTTACTTTCATTTCCGCTGCTGTCGCCTGCGTCTATTTTAATTATGTAGCGTCCGTTTCTAGCGGTTCTTCCGGAATCCGTTGTTCCGTCCCAGGTTATTTCTTTTAGCGAACTCTTGCTTCCGTATCTGCCCGGAGTTTGCAATTCGTTTTCAATTAACGATTTCACTAATTCGCCGCGGATATTGTATATTTTTATCGAAACCGTAGCAAAGCGATCCTGTGAAGTTAAGAAATATCCTATTTTAAGCGGAGCCACATACGGAGAAAACGGAGACGGAAGAACGCTTACATGCTTTAAACCTAACGGCTCGTTTTCCGTAAGAACCGCGTATCCGACGTTGAACTTACGGAAACTGTTTGTAGAGACTGATGTCGCGCCGTCCGAAGAAATCGGCAGTAAATTCCATTTTTTCTTTATCGGATCGTAACGCCCGATGGTTTTTTTACCGTTGAATAATTTCAAACCCTCTTCTACGGGTAAAGTTAATTCCGCCGGAGCGCCCAAACTATCGCCGGGAAGCGTGATGCTTGAATTGTATATAATGTTATACAACTGGTTCGCAACTGAGAATGAAATATCCTGACCTAACGGCGTATAGATTTTTTTGGAAACTCCCACATCTGCTTGACTTATCGACAGTTCGATTGGGGACGTAAGCGTTCCGGGTGGAATCATCAGAGTCATTCCCATACCGTCAGAAACAACATAAGTAATATTCGGCGGGATGGTTGCGAATACGGCAATTTGTTTTGTTCCCTCAATGCCGGAAAGATCGTCGAATAGGGACGCTTTCGGGTTTCCAATATAATTTGTATCCGCGGGAGTAAAAAATCCGGTAGAAGAAATTACTCCGGCATTCGACGGCGATATGCTCCAAGTGGTTGTGTTCCCGAGAAGAACCGATCTGTTTAACGTATCCGCCGCTGAATAATTAAATTGAATTCCGTTCGATCTATTACTTAGTCGTTCAGCCGGACTGGTAACGGTAATTGATTTAAGAGGAATGTCCGAAACGGTAAAGCTGAAAGATTTACTTAAAGAAAATCCGTTTAGTTTAACGGTAACTTTCAAACGGAAATCTCCGATTGATTTAGTCGATATTATTAACTGAGTGCTGTCGCCGGCGTCGGGATAATTAAAATCAAACGCTTCGGGGTTATCGGTAGTCCATGAAATATTTCCTTCGGCGGATGCTCCGGTGAATTTATCCGTCATATCATTGTTTAATCCGTCCCTTACGCCGATTGATATCTGATAACCGTCGTTTATTCGAAGAACGGCGTTATCCAGCTCCGGCGAAATATTTATGTAAGTCAACAAGCCTTTTGCTATCGGCGTAACCGTGTAATCATCGGATCGATAATTTACGGAATCGTCGGCGTTGAATATTTCCGCATAGTAAACGATGTCTTCCAAACTGAATTGAGCGGGTATGGAAGTTTCGAAACTACTGCCTGTATTTGTTAAATCCAAAGAGCTGAACAAATTAGCGGATGATTTTTTGTAGTATAATTTACCCGATGAATTACTTTGAGTATTGCGATAGTTGATTACAAATTTTGCCGGTTCATCCGCCGGCATCGAATCGATAGGTACAACGCTGAACGGCATCAGTATATTTCTGTTTACGAGCGTCGTATCCGAATCGAGATTGATTGTTAAATAGTCGTTATCCGGAGTAAGGTAATTCTCTTTTGTAGCGCTTAGTTTATAAACGCCTTTCTTCAATTCAAGTCCGGTTCTGAATCGTCCTTTAGAGCCGGTGGTTATAGAAATAGTTTGACCGTTTGGTTTTGTGAAATTTATTTCAACGCCGGGTAAAACATCTACGCCGTCTGTGAATGTAAGTACAATTGAGCCGCTCGGCAGAATAAAATCAGCCAACTGAATTGTCTGCCCCGCCTGATTGGAAGCTATTTCAATGAATTCACCGAGTGAAAGATAATTCGGATCGTTGATTCTCACGTCGAATATTGTAGTATCGTTAACACCGATTTTTACGGGCATATCCGCGAAGTTAAAATTACCGTTCGCGTCGGTTTTCTGATTGAATATATTTGTCGATGATACGGTAATATTTACTCCTTCAACTCCTTCGCCTAAATAAATAACCCTGCCGGTTAAATTTACGATTGTCGGAGTCAATGTAAGATTCCGACCGGTTAAATTTGCTCCCGGAGAAAGGGATATATCCAAAGTATCGGCGGTAAAACCTACTTTATCCGCTATTAAGAAAGCGTCTCCGCTCTGAAGGGCATCGAACGAATAATTTCCGTTATCGCTTGTTGTAAATACGGATTGCCCGGAAACTTTGTAAATTAGTTTAACCGTCGCGCCGGTAATAGGTCCGTTGTCTTTCCGGAGCACTCTTCCGCTCAATTGCGCGGTGTTCTTCGTCATTACAAAATTTACCGCTACGCTTTGTCCCGTAGTAACAGTCTTTGAGGTAGAAGACGGGTTTGCCGAGTAACCTTCCTTTGAAGCCGTTATTACATATGAATCTGACGGGATGTTATCGAATTGAGCGAGTCCCTGCGCGTTGGAACTGGAGTTAAATATTTTTGTCGTATCGTTACTGACAATCGAAATATTCACTTGCGATATCGGAGAATTATCGGTTAATTTTGTTGTAACTATTACCGTACCGGTGTTTGCGGTAGCGCTGAAATCGACCGATGCAGAATCGTTGACGCTTAAAGTAACGTCTTTTGAAGCCGGTGAAAATGAGTAGCCTAATTTACTGGGCGTTAATGTATAATTGCCCGCAGGTATGAACTTAATTTCAAAATTCCCGGAAGAAGATGAAGTAAGTATCTTGCTTTGATTGTTGGATTTGTTCAAAAACGCAATTGCGGCTTCGCCAATTCCCGTTGTTCCGCTTATGTTGGAATTATTGATAGTTACCGTTAAATTTACGGGTCCGGCTAAAGTAGTTCCCTGAGGAATATTAATAGTTGTTGTGTCGTTAACATAACCTTCCTTATAAACATTAGTGTAGATAGTGTAATCGGCGTTTTCGGCTACTTCGTCGAATTGAAAATCTCCCGAGGGATTAGCCGAAGCGCTGAAAGTTTGACCGTTAGAAGATATTGCAACGACCTCCGGCAAGAAGGAAAGCGTATTGCTTAATTGATCTTTTACCGTTCCTTTTATTGTCGCTTTATTTTTTGTTAATGTTAAGTCGGCGGTCAACAATCCGTTTACAGAAACGTCTTTAGACGCCGGCGAATAATTCTCTTTTGTCGCGGAAATCGAATAATCGCCCGGCGCTAATGAAGTAATTTCATATTTTCCTGTATTGTCGGACTGGGCGTTGCCCGCGCCTAAACTTCCTTGAACAGTAATTGTTACGCCGCTGATATTATTGCCTTCGTCGTCCTTTACGGTTCCGGAAATAGTCGAATTATTCAATAATAAAGAAGTGAAATTCGTATTTACTTCCGGCGCGTTCTTTGTAAGCGTAAGCGTTGTTGTGTCCGTTAACGTATAGCCGGATTTAATTGCCGTTAATTTATATGTTCCGTAACTGACGGAAGTAATATCAAAATTGCCGTTGGCATCGGACTGCGTATTATATTCTTTTGAGATTCCGGAAAGATTTACCGAAGCGTTTGAAACCACATTGCCGTTATTATCTTTTACCGCGCCGTAAACTCTTCCGTTGAGTTTAAACAGAACCATGTCTATTTTTTTTGTCTGACCGTCCGATATTGCATACCCAGTAATTGTGGAATCGGAATGCCCCGCCGCGGTATAAGTGATTTGGTAAGTATCTCCTGTCAGCCTCGAAATTATATAACTTCCGTTATCGTCGGAAGTAGCGGTTGCGCCGCCCGAGGAGCCGGTTAAATTAATCGTCGCGCCGGAAACGGCATTATCCGCCACATCTTTAACGGCGCCTGTAATAACCGCAAAGTTTTCAGTTAGATTGAAATTTATATTCTCCGGATTTTCGCCTACATTCAAAGAGACATTTAGGCTATCGGATATATATCCGGGCGTTGTCGCGGTAATTTTATAGCTCCCGGCGGCAAGTCCGAAAGTATATGAACCGTCGAAGGAAGTGGATTTTTCCGAAACCGCGCTTCCGTCGGATGCTTTCACTATTTTAACCGAAGCGTCGGTAAGGGGTTCTTGACGGTTATTAAATACTTTACCGCTAACCGAAGAGGGATTAGCCGAAAGCTCGGCGTTAATGGTAGTTGCAGATTGCGGTTCTAGGGAACCGGTTGTTTTTGTGAAATCGCCGTAACCTGTTTTTGAAATTACAACCTGGTAAGATTTCCCCGCGGTAACAGTAACGGCAAAATTACCATTAATGTTGGATACGGAATTCTTGGAATTAGATGTATTTATTTCTGTTATAACTATTTGAGCGCCGGATAACGGTCCCGATGCGCCGGACGCGGTACCGGAAATAGTTGCCGTGTTTTGAATGAGATTGAAATTATTATTTATACTCTGCTGTCCGGGACCTACAACAACTTGAGATACATCGCTGGCGACGAAACCGGATTTAGATGCCGAAATAGACCATGTGCCGGGTTTAACGCTTATTGAATAATTACCGTCGCTGCCGGCCGTTACGGTTAAAGTTTGCGCGCTCGACTGTGCCGTTATAACCGCGCCTGCTAACGGCTGATTCAATGAAGTGACTTTTCCTGAAATAGTTCCCGCGTTCGGCACCAATTCGAAATTGATTCCGGTTAATGTTTGTCCAGGCGATACGCTTATAGATTGCGGATCCGGCGAAATGAAACTTTCTTTGACTGCGGTTAGAGTCATGCTGCCTGAGGAAACGCTTAAAGAGTATGTGCCGTTAGGCAGAGTTGTCACGCTCGCCGTTCCGTTGCTTACAACCACGTCTCCAAGCGCGCTTCCGTCTGAAGAAGTGACTTTCCCTTTTACGGTTGACGGATTGGGCGTTAGCGTGAAATTGATATCTGAAATTGATTCGGCAATATTCAAAGTCAAGTTAACGGCGTCGGATGATGAGTATCCGTTTTTATTAATACTGATTGTATATGAACCGGATTTAAGGCTTAAAGAATAAGAACCGCTGCTGTTTGTCTCCGCTGTCTGCGGCGTACCCGCGTTGGGAGTAGCCGTAACGGTAATATTTTCAAACGGAGTCGTTCCCGAACCGCCAATTACTTTATAAACGAATCCCGAAACTTGATTAGCGCGAGGAACCAGCGTAAATTTTTGATTTACTTTATTATCGCCGGCGGCTAAATTATAAGTTACGGGGTCGGGACTTATAAATCCCGACTTTGAAACTTTAATAATCCACGCGCCGGAATTCAAATTAAAGGAAAAAGCTCCGGCTTCGTTTGTAGTTTTTTCTCTTACGTCGTCTCCCTGAATAGCTTTTACGCTTCCAAGCTGAATTGGTTTTCCTTCGTCGTTTATTACTTGTCCTGAAATAGTTGCGTTGTCGAGAGTAATTATAATAGGCGACGACAAAGTAAACTGATTGTCATCGGGAGAAATATTTATTGATGAAGAAGCTAAATATCCTGGTTTGGTTGCCTTTACGCCATAGGTCCCTTTGGGTACGGTAATAGAAAACTCGCCGTTGAAACCGGAAGATACATTCGATACATCGAGCGTTAAAAGATTTTTAAATTTAACCGTCGCTCCCGATACAAAACTGCCATTATTATCTTTAACTATACCGGATACAATTGAAGGGTAAGGACGCAACCGGAATACTACGTTAACTCTGGAATTAGCGTTTACGGCTGCCGTTATCGTCGTATCGAAAAATCCGGTTTTACTCGCTACAAATTGGTATGTTCCTATAACAAGACTATCGACGTAGGACGTTGAATTAGTTACGATGAAAGGATTTGCCGGAGAAACG